>CALLXO010000103.1 GCA_937875645.1 uncultured Clostridia bacterium | reverse complement strand
TGTGCTGATAAAACGCTTTATCCTCACTTGTTTAAGGCGGCGGCGTGTATGTTTATGTGTCACGAAGAGCAAAACGATTTTGCCGCTACAATGATAAAAAAAGGCTTGCATCCCGATGTGCTATATTTCCCTGAGCAAAATAATAAAAAAATAAAGTCGGAAGATATTTCTGAAATAATAAAAGCTTGTTACATTCAACCGCTTATGGGGGACAAAAAAATATTTTGCATTGATGCAACAAACAGCATAAACGAATCATGGCAAAATAAAATACTCAAAATTTTAGAAGAGCCGCCAAAAAATGTAATTTTTCTTTTAGCCGTACAAAATTCGCAGGAACTTTTAAAGACAGTAACGAGCCGTTGCTGCCTTATAAAAACAGGCAGGTTTAGCGAAGAAATAATTGTTGAATACTTAGTTAGTATAGAGGTAGAGAGAGATAAGGCACAAAAAATAGCAAAAATAAGCGAGGGGAGCGCTGGTAAAGCAGAATTCATTGCCGAAAACCCTCTTTACTTAAACTGTTTAGAAGACGTTACTAAAATGTTAGCAAATATGCAAAGCACAAAAGATATTGTGTATTATTTGCCGATATTAAACAAATACAAAGACAGTTATGAGCATTTGTTTGCTATATTGGAAGGCTTGTTTAGGGAATGCATTTTAGTACATTCAAAGGGAGCGCAAAACTTGAGTTTACCACAAAATGATGATATAATAATGATTAGCAAAGCATATACCGTTGACGCAGCGTACCGTTGTATTTTAGCTGTCGAAAATACAAAAGCAAAAATTGACAGATACATAAATTTTAATTCTGCCGTGGACAGTTTGTTGCTGACAATTATGGAGGTTAAATACAGATGCCGACAATAGTAGGTATAAAATTTAAAACGACGGGCAAAGTGTATTACTTTGACCCGCTTGATATTCAATTTGAAGTAGGCGAGGGGGCAATAGTGGAAACTGCCCGAGGCGTAGAATATGGCACGGTGAGTATTGCCAATAGGGAAATGTTAGATAAACATATAGTGGGGACGCTAAAGTCTGTCAAAAGCAAAGCTACAGCCGCCGATACGGAAAAACACCTAAAAAACCTTGAGCGCAAAGCGGAGGTTATGGCAAAAGCGCGCGAAAAAATCGAAGCTCGAAAATTGGAAATGCGCTTAAAAGACGTAGATTTCACCTTTGACAACAGCAAAATTATTTTTTATTTTACTGCGGAAGGCAGAGTGGATTTTAGAGAACTAGTAAAGGACTTGGCTTCTCTTTTTCATAGCCGCATTGAGTTGCGCCAAATTGGCATAAGGGACGAAACCAAAATGTTAGGCGGTCTTGGCAGTTGCGGACGTGCCTGTTGTTGCAACGCTTTTTTAAACGATTTTGAGCGTGTTTCAATAAAAATGGCAAAAACACAAGGCTTATCACTCAATCCCGCTAAAATAAGCGGACTGTGCGGAAGGCTCATGTGCTGTTTAAAATACGAAAATGACCATTATTCCGAAACTGCTCGGCTTATGCCAAAACAGGGAAGCGAAATTACTACCCCCGACGGAAAGGCGACGGTAGAGAATATTGACTTGTTGACACGAAAAATTAAGGCTCGTTTAAACAACGACGAAGGCGGTTTTGAAATTAAAACTTATGATTTAAGCGACATAAAGGGGGGCAAAACATTAGCCGAAGATGTGGAAAACAGCCCTGACAACGGCGATGACGAAATTGAAAGTTTATTGGACTAATTTGTTTGACAAACAATGCTTTAAGTATTAAAATAAATAGGTAAAAAATTACAAAAGGAGATAACATTATGGCACATAAAATTAGCAATGATTGTATTAAATGCGGCAGCTGCCAAAGCGTATGCCCAGTAGACGCAATAAGTGAAGGTGACGATCAATATCAAATAGATCCCGAAATTTGTATCGATTGCGGCGCTTGTGCTGCTACCTGTCCAGTAAATGCAATCAGTCAGGAATAATTTTTACATACGACATAAAATTCATGGCTCTTTGTCAAATGTTGTGGGATAGGATAGTATAATGAGTTTGTGTTTCCC
>CALLXO010000102.1 GCA_937875645.1 uncultured Clostridia bacterium | reverse complement strand
ACAACGGTAAGCAGTGCGGACACAAAAGTAACTGCCGCAACGTCAATGGAAGTTCTATACAAAATTTTACGCACCAACCAGCACACAAAAGTGACTAACAGACCACCTATTACGGCGACAGCCAAAGCTATGACCATTTTTTTCCATCCGTCGCCGACAAAAAAGTTTTTTATTCCTTCAAAAACCTGAATAAAAAAATCTGTTTCTTCAAATAAAAGCATCTTTTACCTTCCTTAATTTATTATTAACATTTTATGATAAAAAGCACAGGCTGTCAAATAAGTATGTTATTTAACGGCGTCATTCTTTAAACGCATTTAAAAATTGTTTAAGAATAACATTAGCTATATTTTACAAACTAAACACATATGAAGACTCCTAAACTTTTTTTGCTGTTAATTTTGACTGCTTTGCTGTTAATTTATCCCCTTTTTGCAGGTTTTTCACCCTATCATATTGATTTGCGGCAAGAAAATATTAAAATTGCCCTGCCTATCATTATGTACCATAAAGTCTTAAAGGGACGTAGCGACATATATGTTATAACTCCTGAGCAGTTAGAAAGCGATTTGAGACTGTTTAACAAGTCAGGGTACAATTTTGTTTTGCCCAGCCAAATAATTGATTTTGTAGAAGGAAAGGATCAACTTCCGCCAAAACCTTTGCTCATTACTTTTGATGACGGGCATTACAACAATATACATTTTGCTTATCCGCTGCTAAAAGAACATAGAGCAAAAGCGCTGTTTAATATTATTGGCGTGTTTAGCAATTTTAGCAGTAATAGCGGTTATTCCTCTAACCCTGATTATTCGCATATGACATGGTCAGAAATAAAAAACTTAACTACTGATGGTTGCATGGAGTTTGGAAACCATTCCTATAATATGCACAATTATCGACCTCGTTTTGGCATAGGCAAATTAGCGGAAGAAACAACAAACGATTATATAAAAGCATTAACAGACGATATAATGCTTATGCAAAGCAAAATGGCAATTCAATGCGGTGTCCTCCCTGTTGTGTATGCTTATCCCTTTGGAAAATACACACCGCAAGCACAGACACTTTTGCCCAGGTTAGGTTTTAAAATGTCCCTTAACTGCAACGAAGGAGTAACTAAAATTAAATGGGGAGAACCTAATTCGCTTTTTGACTTAAGGCGAATTAATCGTAGCGGACTTATAGAAAGTGGCGAAATCCTTCAAAAGATAAAGGAATATTCTTAACAAAAAACAAGCAACTTAATAACCTTAGACTTTAGGTAACATAAAATTTGCTTGTTTTAATTAAAAAACTCTTTGAAGTTTTACATTATTTATTCAGATTTAGCTTTTCAATTTAAAAATTGAAAATTTATAATTCTGCTATTGCTTCAATTTCCACCAAAACATTTTTTGGCAATTGTTTTACAGCCACGCAACTGCGGGCAGGTTTAGAGGTAAAGTGTTTTGCATAAATTTCGTTGAATTTTCCAAAATCCGCCATATCAGCTAAAAAGCAAGTAGTTTTTATCGTTTTTGTTATGTCGCTGCCTGCCGCTTTTAGCACCGCTGCAACGTTTATACAAGACTGCTCTGTCTGAGTTTCTATATTTTCGCCCTTAATGTTGCCGGTAAGCGGGTCAATTGGTATTTGTCCGCTGGTAATAACCAAAGAATCAGTAACAATGCCTTGACTGTAAGGTCCTATTGCGCCGGGTGCATTTTTTGTACTTATTATTTTCATTTTTTATCTCCTTTATATAAGGTATATTTTAGCAATAAGCAATAATAAAGTCAAATCTTAATAAACTAAACAAAGAAATATCACTTATCTTCATTATACTTCTTGTTTTTAATAAAAAATAGGTTAAAATATAAGTAAGTAATAAAAGGCGGTAAATATGAGAAATACAAAATTATTTAAAATAGCAATTTTGATGATAGCGTTTTTGACAATATTTTGTTTAGCGTCCTGCGCAATAAACAACGGCAAATCAGCGTACGAAATAGCTGTCGAAAACGGTTATAACGGCACACAAAGCCAATGGTTAAACAGTTTGCAAGGCAACAACGGAGCAGACGCTTCCAAGATAACCATTGAAGAAATTTATCAAGAAGCACAAGAAAAGGGTTATGAAGGCAGTTTTTTAGATTTTTTAAAGGAATATTTGAGTTTTAATACTTATGAAGACACCTCATATGCTACAAACAAGGCACTTTTAAATGTCGTAAGTATTTCTGTAACGCATAAAAAAAGTGGCTCGTTATTTTTTGGAGGGACATATTCTTCCGCAGGCAGCGGTGTAATTTATCATTTAGATAAGGCGGCGGGTAACGCTTATATAATTACAAATTATCACGTGCTTTATGACACTAATTCTAATACTGTCGACGGCATAGGCGAAACTATTAAGGTTTTTCTTTACGGTATGGAATACGAAGATTACGCAATAAATGCTTCTTACGTAGGCGGAAGCATGACGTACGATATTGCCGTTTTAAAAGTGGAGGGTAGCAGCGTTTTACAAAACAGCGCAGCTTTTGCTGCAGTTGTAGGAGACAGCGATAACGTTGCCGTAGGTCAAACGGTGTTGGCTGTGGGCAATCCCGAAGCGGAAGGGTTATCGGTAACAAAAGGCATTTTAAGCGTGGACAGTGAGTATATAACCATGAAGGGCGCGGACAATTTGACGGAATTAGAGTTTAGGGTAATGCGCGTGGACACGGGGATAAACGCAGGCAACAGCGGAGGCGGACTGTTTGACGCCAGGGGAAAGCTTTTAGGTATAGTATCGGCAAAGGTAGTGGACGAGGGCGTAGAAGCTATGGGGTATGTTATACCCTCCGTTGTGGCAACAAGAGTGGCGGATAAAATAATTGACAACGGCAGATTAAACAAATGTATGTTAGGTATTACTATTACGTCAATTGATAGCAAAGCCGTTTTTGATACCGAAAATCAAACAACCCATATAGAAGAAACAATAAAAATACAGTCAGTAGCTCAGGGGAGTTTAGCCTACTCTGTTTTGATGGCAGATGATATTTTAGTCAGCGTCAAAGTAAACGATGGAACTATGATGCCGATAAAACGTACTTTCAATGTAGTGGATACCGTTTTAATGTGCAATGTGGGCGATAAAATAGTATTTTCTCTTTTAAGAAACGGTCAAGCACAAGAGGTAGAAATAACCTTTACAGCAGAAAGTCTAACGCAGGTAAATTAGCATTTTTTAATAAACACCAACCAATCAGCATTAGGGTATTCTCTTGTTTAAACATTTAAAATGCACCGGCAACAGTCGAGAGGTGAATTTTTTGCGCTAAATGTTTATTTTTTAAATTATCTTTTTGTGCCCAAAAAGAACACAGCAAGAGTATCCGGTCCGCTGTGCGCTCCAATAACAGGGTCAAGATAGTTAACAATACACTCTTTTACTGTTATTTGGCTTAATATTTTATCCTTCAATAGGTTAGCATCCTCTAAACTGTCTCCGTGAGCGATGCAAATTATTTGCTCGGCGGGGTTTACAATATTTTCGACAGTTTGTTTCGCCAATACAGAAATAGCTTTTTTTCGCCCCACTACTTTACCTGTTGCAACTAATTTTCCGTTGTGGTCAGCGTGCATTATGGGCTTTATGTTTATAATATTTGCTAAAAGATAGCTGGTGGCTTTTACTCTGCCCCCTCTAAATAAGTAAAATAAATTATCCACAGTAAAATAATGGCATATTATAAGTTTATTTTCTTCCAGCCAGTGCGCCGTCTCTTCTATGCTTTTTCCTTCCTTGCGCATTTTTGCGGCGTAAATAGCCATAAGCCCTTGCCCCATAGATGCACCTAATGAGTCTACCACAATAATTTTTCTTTGCGGATAGCCACTTTTAAGCAAATCAACAGCTTTGACAGCGTTAGAGTGTGTGGCACTTAAATTGGAGGACATGCTCAGATATATAATATCCCTTTCCTCTTTAATATCCTGCTCAAAAGCATTGACAAAATCGCTTTCGTTGATACAGGAGGTTGTTATGTGCTCTTTTTTCCGCAACAGCTTATAAAAGGGCAACAGATCGACAGGATTATCCTTATCAAAACTTAAAAACTCCTTTCCACCTGACAAAAACATAAGGGGTATGACCTTTATTCCATATTGGTCAATTATTTCGTTTGTTAAATTTGCAGAAGAATCTGTATAAATTACATAGCTCATAGTTTTACCTCGTTCATAAATTTCTTTTTGTTTGCTCTTTTATTATAGTATAAACTTGCAAAATTCTTATTCTATTATCACTGTTTTTCACTCAACTGTTAAATATGCCAAAAATAGAGAATTTTTTATCAATTCTACTATGGGTAGAGAGGCAAATACAGTTGCATAATACTTGATTTTTTTGTCAAAATAATTTAAAATGAAGGTATGGAAGAGGAAAAACTCAAGCAATCCATTGCCCGTAATCTTTTGTTTTACCGCACTAGGGCAAAACTCACGCAATTGGAGCTTGCGGAAAAAATTAATTACTCGGATAAGTCCATCTCAAAATGGGAGAGAGGCGAAGGCGTGCCTGATATCTTTATATTGTGTCAGCTCGCCGAGCTTTACGGCGTAACCGTCAACAATCTTATCAGCGAAAAAACTCCTAAAAGGATTTTTGCAAAAGGAAACAAAGATATAATTTCTTATTTGTCCGCTGGTTTAGTTTGGCTTGTTGCAGTTTTGTGCTACGTTTTTTTGGGCATATTTGCTCCAACTTTAACAAAAACATGGTTAGCTTTTATATACGCGATACCCGCTTCGGCAATTGTTTTGTTGATATTTAACCTTGTATTAAAGCGTAATCTAATTTCTTGCTTGTTTGCAAGTATTATTATTTGGGGGATAATATTATCCCTTTACTTAAGTTTTGCCGTTGACAATATTTGGTTGCTATTTATTGTAGGCATTCCTATGCAAATTTTAATATTACTATGGTTTTTGCTAATAAAGCGAATCAAAAAGTTTTCCAAAATTTAACAAAAGGTGTGGGTATAAAAATGCAGCAAAATTAATAAAAAAGGGTCAAAATGTTTTGACTTTAAACACCTTTATGTTATACTGCATTAGATACGGAGGTAGAAAGTGAAAATACTTTTGCGCGGCGCAAAATATTTTACACCAAGCGGCTTTGTCGACGGTGACATCGCAGTCGACAGCCAAAGTGTTTACAAAAATTGTCTTCCAGATAATTTTACAAGCGATATTGAAATAAATATTAACGGTTGTTTTGTTATTCCCGGTTTTGTCGATGTTCATACACATTTGAGAGAGCCGGGTTTTTCTTATAAGGAAAGTATCTTAAGCGGCACGAAAGCGGCAGCAAAGGGAGGCTATACTTCGCTTTGCACTATGCCTAACGTTCACCCTGTACCTGATAATTTAGAAAATTTGCAGCAACAGCTTGAAATAATTAAACGTGACGCTATAACGGAAGTTTTGCCTTACGGCAGTATTACCCAAGGCGAAAAAGGGTTAGCATTAAGCGATATGGAAAATTTAAGTCCTTTAGTCGTAGCTTTTAGCGATGACGGAGTGGGCGTTGCCAAAAAAAATATTATGCTTGACGCTATGACAAAAGCCGCTAAGTTAGACAAGATAATAGCAGCTCATTGCGAAGACGTCACTTTAATAAAAAAAGGCGGTTGTATCCATGAGGGAAGATTTGCTAAAAAACATAATTTAACAGGCATTAATGCAAAGAGCGAATGGCTACAAGTAAAACGTGATATTTTGCTATGCAAAAAAACAGGCTGCAAATACCACGTATGCCATGTGTCTACAAAAAAAAGCGTTGATATTATTCGAAAAGCAAAAAAGAAAGGTATTAACGTCACTTGCGAAACAGCCCCCCATTACCTGTGTTTTTCCGAAAATGATTTGGTTGATGAGGGTAGATTTAAAATGAATCCTCCAATCCGGACAGAAAAAGACAGACAAGCACTGATAGAAGGTATTATTGACGGCACGATAGACATTATTGCAACAGACCATGCGCCCCATTCCGTAGCAGAAAAAAGCGGCGGACTCACTGACAGCAAAATGGGAGTAAGCGGGCTGGAAACTTCTTTTGCTGCCCTTTACACCTATCTTATAAAAAAAGGCATAATTAGTTTAGAAAAACTGATTTATTGCATGGCAATATCTCCTCGCAAAATTTTTGGAATTGATAAATTAGGTATTACTTTAGATAGTCCCAATTTAGCTGTACTTGACTTAAATGCTTGTTGGACGGTTAAAGGAGAGGAGTTTGTCTCCAAAGGCAAAAGCAGTCCATATGAGGGCAAAACACTTTACGGACAAAACATATTGACCATTAAAGACGGGAGAATTATATGGCAAAAAAGAAATTGATTTTAGCAAATGGCAAGGAGTTTTTTTGTGAAGGTTTTGGTGCTAATAGCCAAAAAAGTATGTGCGAAATTGTTTTTAATACAAGCATGGCGGGTTATCAAGAGATAGTATCTGACCCAAGTTATACCGACCAAATGGTGGTTATGACGTATCCGTTGATAGGCAATTATGGCATTACCGATGAGGATTACGAGAGCCATACTATCGGCTTAAAGGGAATGATTGTCAGAGAATACAACGATTTGCCTTCTAACTTTAGATACACAAAAACGTTAGGCGAGTTGCTTGAAGAAAACAGCGTAGCAGGCATATCGGGCGTAGATACCCGTATGATAACGAGAATAATACGCAATCAAGGTAGTATGACCGCTTGCATCTGTGACGCACATTTAGATACGCAAGAAATATTGCGTGAATTAGCGGAGTACAAGCAACCAACAAACCAAGTAGAAAAAGTGAGCTGCAAAAAAATTTGGTACAGCCGAACCCCCAACCACATTTACTCTGTTGTGGCGGTGGATTGCGGCATTAAGCTTAATATGATAAGGATACTAAATGAGTTAGGGTGCAACGTCACTATTGTCCCTTACAATACTAATGCACAAAAAATATTGAGCCTTAACCCTGACGGAGTGTTTTTTTCTAACGGGCCGGGAGACCCACAAAACCTTCCGGAGATTGCCCAAACGGTAAGGGAGATAGCAGGCAAAAAACCTGTTATGGGAGTATGTTTAGGTCATCAAATAATATGCTTAGCTTTTGGCGCAAAAACATATAAGCTAAAATTTGGACACCGTGGCGGAAATCACCCCGTAAAAAATATTTTGTCGGGCAAAGTTTATATAACCAGTCAAAACCATAGCTATGCCGTGGACGAAAAAAGCTTAAAAAACACCTGCTTAGAGGTCAGTCACATTAACCTATTGGACAAAACAGTTGAAGGGGTAAAGAGCAAAAATAACAACATAATTAGCGTTCAATTTCATCCCGAAAGCGCACCCGGTCCCATTGACAGCGCAGAGTTATTTGGCGATTTTTTAAAAGCTATCAAGGAGTATAAAAACTAAAATGCCTAAAAATACAAACATAAAAAAGATTATGGTAATAGGCAGCGGTCCTATTGTGGTAGGGCAAGCGGCGGAATTTGACTATGCAGGCACTCAGGCGTGCTTAGCGTTAAAGGAAGAAGGCTATTCGGTAGTTTTGGTAAACAGCAACCCTGCTACCATTATGACAGATACAAAAATGGCGGACAAGGTTTATATGGAGCCGCTGACGATGGAATATGTCGCTAAAATTATCCGTTACGAAAGACCTGATGCCCTTTTGCCTTCCTTAGGAGGTCAAACTGCGCTTAATTTAGCAGTAAAATTGGCAAAAGCCGGCGTACTTGAGGAATGTCAGGTTAAACTGTTGGGCACAACGGTAGAAAGCATTGAAGCCGCCGAAGATAGGGAAAAATTTAGACAACTGTGTATGAGTATTGGCGAACCGATACTCCCCTCTGTCACATGTAAGAGTATTGAAGAGTGTTTTGCCGCCGCATCAAGTATTGGCTATCCGGTAATACTTAGACCGGCTTTTACCTTAGGGGGTACTGGCGGTGGTTTTGCAGACAATAAAGAGCAGATGTACGAACTTGCAAAAAATGCTTTAAGGCTTTCTCCCGTCAACGAGGTATTGGTAGAAAAAAGCATAAAAGGCTTTAAAGAGATAGAGTATGAAGTAATTAGAGATGCTTTTGACACAGCCATATGCGTTTGCAATATGGAAAACGTTGACCCTGTCGGAGTACATACCGGCGACAGCATAGTAGTAGCGCCCAGTCAGACACTAACAAATAAGGAATATCAAATGCTGAGGAGCGCCTCGCTAAAAATTATTCGTGCATTAAAAATTGAAGGCGGTTGCAACGTTCAATTCGCCCTTGACCCTTATTCCTTTTCCTACTTCGTTATTGAAGTAAACCCACGAGTATCCCGAAGTTCTGCCTTAGCCAGCAAAGCGAGCGGTTACCCCATAGCAAGAGTATCGGCAAAAATTGCAGTAGGGCTTACTCTTGACGAAATTAAGATATCCAGCACGCCTGCTTCCTTTGAGCCTTCCTTAGATTACGTAGTAACAAAAATACCTCGTTTCCCCTTTGACAAATTTGAAACGGCAAGCAACGCGCTAAACACTCAAATGAAGTCAACGGGCGAAGTAATGAGCATAGGACGCACCTTTGAGGAGAGTTTATTAAAAGCCGTCCGCAGTTCAGAAACAGGAGTGTGTCATATTCTTGCGCCTAAATTTGCAGACTGGGATAACGTAAAACTAAACGACTATACCAAAACACCGACAGACGACAGAATTTACGCCATAGCGCAATTATTATATAACGGATTTGATATTGGCAATATAGCTACAAATACTAAAATTGATTTATTTTTTCTCGACAAGATTAAAAACATCGTAAAAATGGACAAGCAGCTTAAAGCAGCTGAAAAATTTGACATGGATTTGTTTAAAAAAGCTAAGAAAATGGGTTTTTCTGACAAATATTTAGCGGAAATTTACAAAACTACTCAAGAAGAAATTTTTACCATGCGAAAGAAAGCCAATATAATGCCTGTCTATAAAATGATTGATACTTGCGCAAGCGAATTTGACAGTTATGTACCCTATTTTTACAGCACATATGAGGAAGAAAACGAAAGTAACGTAAGTAACGACAAAAAAGTAATAGTGTTGGGGAGCGGGCCTATACGCATTGGACAAGGTATCGAATTTGATTATTCGACAGTACATGCCGTTTGGACACTAAAAGAAAATGGTTTTCAAGCAATAATAATAAATAACAATCCCGAAACGGTTTCTACCGATTATACGCTGAGCGATAAGTTGTATTTTGAGCCGTTGACAATTGAAGACGTGATGAATGTTATCCATTTAGAAAAGCCACAGGGGATTATCGTAACTTTTGGCGGACAGACAGCTATCAATTTGGCGGAAAGCTTGTCAAATTTAGGCGTTACAATTTTGGGAACTGATGTGAAGGGAATTCAAAACGCCGAGGACAAAGACTGCTTTGAAAAAATAATGAACAAGCTATCTATCCCTCAACCTATAGGGAAAGCAGTAGTTTCCGTTGAAGAAGGTTTGCGTGTTGCAGAAAAAGTAGGTTATCCTGTATTAGTTAGGCCAAGTTACGTTTTAGGCGGACGGCAAATGCAGATAGCAGGCAACAGCGAAGCATTAAAAAGATACTTTGAAAGTGCCGTTAAGGTGTCCAGCGATCATCCTGTACTTGTAGACAAATATATTTTGGGCAAGGAGTTGGAAGTTGACGCCGTATGCGACGGCGAAAACGTATTTTGTAGCGGCATTATGGAATTGATAGAGCGT
>CALLXO010000101.1 GCA_937875645.1 uncultured Clostridia bacterium | reverse complement strand
ACACGCGGACTAATACGCCAGCACCAATTTAATAAGGTGGAATTGGTAAAGTTTGTCCGCCCTGAAGAAAGCTATAATGAGTTGGAAATTTTGACTAATGATGCCGAGCGGATTTTGCAGCTGCTAAAATTGCCTTACAGGGTGAGCGTGCTTAGTACAGGCGATATTGGCTTTTCTTCCGCAAAGACATATGATATAGAAGTATGGTTGCCCAGCTACAATCGCAATATAGAAATATCTTCCTGCTCAAATTATGAAGGGTATCAGGCAAGACGAGGAAACATTCGTTATAGAGATAATGACGGAAAAATCAAACATGTGCATACCCTAAACGGCAGCGGACTGGCTGTAGGGCGTACCGTTGCAGCAATAATGGAAAATTATCAAAACGCCGACGGAAGTATTACAGTACCTGACGTTTTAATCCCCTATATGGGCTGCAAAATTATTGAATAATTTGATGTGCCCTGACGAAGACGGACAGTAGGCAATGCTGTCAAATAATTGATGATTGACGATAGCCCAGTATTAACTGCTAAATAAAATCAAATGGGTAGACTGACGGACAAACATACGCCGCTCTACCTAAACAAAATGCGTAATTGTTATACGATTATTGTTCATAACTCACAACATTTCATTATAAATTTAGCCACAAAAAAAGCCGTAAGTATTTTTACGGCTTCTTGTTTCTTTTTTAATATGGACGCAATTCGTTACTTAAAAAGGCAAAAGCCACAGCGCCTGGTCCTACGTGACAAGCAATAGTAGGTCCCATAATACGTATTTCTGGTTTGATGTGATAACGTTGCTCTATAATATTTGCAAATTCGGTTGCAAGTTCTTCATTGCCGGTATGTACAATAACAAAATAACAATTGGGATGCGCAAAGGTAAAATCTTCGATATCGTCTAATATGCTTTTGATACATTTATGTTTGCCGCCGGCTACTTTTTTGATGACCTTTAACTTGCCCTCTCTATCAAAGGTAAGTACAACTTTTATCCTGAGCATTGTGCCGATAGTCGCTGCAGTTCCGCTTACTCGTCCGCCTTTTTTTAAATGAAATAAATTGTCCACCATAACAAAGTGTTGAAGTCTGTGTTTTGCCTCTTCGCTTAAATTGTATGCTTCTTCAAGAGATTTGCCTTCGTCACGGTAATTTGCAGCCATACGCACCAGTATCCCTTGCGGAACGGTTGTCGTACTACTTTCCACCACTTTAAGACAAAAATCAGGATAAGTTTGCTTTAAAATATCCGCTGCTTCGTATGCATTTTCGATAGTGTTGGCCAAACCATAGCTGATTGTAAAATGCAAAATTCTTTTATGCCCTGCTTTTATGAGTTTTTCAAAGTATTCCCTATGTATTTCGGTATTGTTTTTTGATGTGCTGATGTTGGTACTTTTGTCTTTAAGCATTTCAAAAAAATCTAAATATTCCTGCCGAGATTTAAAATTGTCGGGCAAAAACCTTGTCTGCCCGTTTTTTTCGATGGTTAGCGTAAGGGGTAGAAATCCGCAATTTAACTTTTGTACTTCCTCCCAATACAAATCGGCAGTGCTGTCGGTACTTAAAAAAAAGTTTTCCATAATATCCTCTCTTGTTTAATGAACATAGTTTACCATAAGAATAATAAAATTTCAATATATTTGTCGTTTTTCCTTGATTTTTTTTCAGTTTTTTGATATTATCTATAGGCTGTTTAGTACATCGACAGCAATTGTCAGCATAATATATTTTTTATGCGGGAGTGGCTCAGTGGTAGAGCGCTGCCTTGCCAAGGCAGATATC
>CALLXO010000100.1 GCA_937875645.1 uncultured Clostridia bacterium | reverse complement strand
GTTAGTATAATAAGTTTTGTGTTTCCCTTCCGAGGTATCTCGGAAGGGAAATTTTCGTATTTGGGTTAAGGATTTCTCTATTTGACCAGAAATTTTCGTATTTGGGTTAAGTATTTACGTTTTTAGCTAAGAGCTTTTTGTATTTATTTAAAGATTTATGTTTTTGGGTAATGGCTGTATTTGGTTAAGAAATTTGGTATTGGGTTAAAAAAAAAGGGCAAAGCTGCCCTTTTTTTGGTGGTGATTGTTTAAGTAATTTTAATCATAGTGCCGACCATTTCGACAATTTTCGACCATAAATCGGTAAAGAAAATTGGAATGACAACCAAAGCAACTATTACCAACACAATCAAAAAGATTATAAAGTTATGTTTTGTGCCAAACTCAAGAGCTACCAATATCGCTAAAGCTAAACCTGAATATGATGTAATGAGAACAGCATATTTTGCAACCTCAGCTAAGTTTTCACCCAACAAACTGTCTAACCAGCCCAAACCGACAATGTTTTGGAAGATAAAAGCCAACAATACTACTATTGCTAATATCTTCGCTAAAATGTCAAAGATTTTGTAAAGTCCTAATTTTCCATTTTCACTCATAATAACGTTCTCCTTTATTATTATACGCTAAATTATACAAGTTTTTTATATGATAGTCAATGATTGTCAATAAAATATATTGTTTTTTTTTGGTTATTATATAGTAAAAATGGCAGATTTAAAGCATATACTAATAAATATGCATTTTTAGTCTGTATTAAAGTACAATATTTGTTTTGTAAATTTAATATTTAAGCATTACAAACATCAAATTAGGCGTTTTTCCTCAAAAAACCTCCGCCAAATGTTTTTGACGGAGGTTAATAAAGCCAATTAGATAAGATTTACAAGCGCACTAATAAACTGTGCAATGGTGAAAGGTTTCCAAGTATCGCCAAATTTAGCATTTAATTTTGTTACAACATCAGGGGTAAGAATTAGTAAGTCAGCTTCCATTAATTTTTCTATTGTGCTATTGTTTACGGCTTCGCTTAACGCTGTGGGCAAATTGCGTATGGTCGTGCCAGCAGGGATAAGGCTCAGCGCACCGGTAGTGGTGTCGCCGGTAAATAATTCATTAAAAGGCATATCGTTTATTTTATCTACTATATTTACTACGTCAATATTAGCTATTGTCATATTTACAATTACCTTTTGAATACCCGTAACTTTACTTGCAAAAGTATCGTCGGTATACCAAACGAAATCAAAACAGTTTTCGTTGTCGTGAATATGTGTTTGAGCACAAGTTACCACAGCTTCGTACCAAGCGCCATTATCAATTTTAATATAATTTGTGCCGTCAGATAAAATTTTATCTTCCACAACAATGGTGTCATAAGTCGATATGTCTGATATTTCCTTACGTTCGTAATTTTGCAAATCTCCCAAATAAATCAAATTCATTTTTGTGCCTATTTCATTTACATTGGTATCGGCAAGTTCCTTCAAAATAGCAGGAGAATTAGCGTCTATGGTGATAATATCTCCTAATTTTACTCCATTGATTAAATCATTCATATTAAGCCCGCCGCCGGTGATTTCGCTCACTAATTTAGAACACAAGTTTTGTGAAATAGGGTCAACAGCACCGTTGCTGCCTTGCCATTTGCCTGTTAGGTCGTCAAAAGTATATCCCAACAAATCGCCAACTTTGTTTACGCCAAAAATAGTGTTTATATCAAAACCGTCTTGCAAGGAAGTAAGAGTTTGATTAGCCATGGCTTGCGTTAGCGTATCTACTGCAATGCTGTTGTTGTACCAAATTTCGCCTTCAAGCGTATAACCCATTAATTCGCCCAACTTCGTGTCGCCAAAGATACTAATTATATCAAATCCGCTCTGAATTTCCGACAAAGTTTTTTCCGCCAGTTTTTGTTTTATCGTGTCCACAGCCGTGCCGTCGTGATACCATCTGTTTTCGTCAGTATTAAAGGTATAACCCATAAGCGTACCTAATTTGGTGTCGCCAAAGATGCTCATAACATCAAAGCCGTCTTTAAGCTCATTAAACTCCATATTGCAGATTTTTTGCGTTAAGTCGTCCGCTAAAACGTTGCCGTTATACCAAGCATCTGTTATATATTCGTAACCTAAAATATCGCCCAACTTCAATCCATTTAGTATCTTGTCTATATTAAAACCGCTGGTTAAATCGCTTGCAATAAGGTTAGCCATATTATTTTCCCGCGCGGCAACAGGAGAAGCAAAAGTATTGTCACTATACCAAACAAATAAATAGCAGTCTTTGTTGTGAATATGCGCTACGTCGGTATTGGTGCAAGTTAGTTTTGCCTCATAAAAAACTTCGCCGTCTTTTATGGCATAAAGTCCGCCCTTTTCGTAAACATTTTCAATTAAAAGAGTGTATTCGCTACCGTCGATGTTTTTGCGCACAAAACCCATTAAAGAACCGATATAACCTACAATGCCGTTGAGATCAACTGTGTCCATTTCGTTTATTTTGTAGCTGTAAACAGTATTAATGACGGAGTCGGTGATTATGTTTGTTCCTTTTTCCCACTGCAATGTAGCGGTGTTAAGAGTAAAACCTAATAGTTCGCCTACTTTTAAATCGCCCACAGTGTTCATAACGTCAAAACTGCCGTTAAGCATATCAGAAACTAACACATCTGCAAAGGTGGACATTAAAGTATCAATAGGGTTTAAACCGTTGTACCATTTGCTTTCCGTCTCGTTGAATTTATAACCCATCAAGTCACCCACTTTTAGGTCGTTAAACACGCTGTTTATGTCAAAGCCGCCGCCTGTTAGACTGCTTACGCTTATCTTTGCCATAGCTGCTTCCATAGCGGAAAGCGCACCCCCACCTTCTTTTGTCCAAATGCTGGTGGCTTCGTCAAAGTTGTAGCTTAAAAGGTCGCCGATAAACAAACCGTCGAAAGTGTTGCTCAAATTAAAATTGCCGCCTACAATATCGCTTATTTTTATGTCGGCTATTACACTTGTAGTGGCGTTTACCTTATTGTCTCCATTATACCAGCTATCGCCCTGTTTGGTATAATTCATAATGTCGCCGATATACATACCGCTTGCAAGAGTACCAAAGTCAAGATTGTTTCCGCTCAAAAGAGTAGAAATTTCCAAATTTGCAAGCGCAGAAGTAAGTGCAGCGACAGTTATATTATCTTTATCTGCCCATACAAAACGGTAACAATGCTCGTCATGAAGGTGTACCGCATCAGTATTGTCGCAAGTAAAATCAGCTAAACACCAATCAGTAACGCCGTTAAGCACTTTTGCTTTGTAGTAGTCGGTATTATCTTGTAAAATTTTGCCTTCAATAACAGTAGTATAAGCGGAGATATCTTGTGATTTATTAAGTTTATAGTTCATTATGTCGCCTACAAATACCCCTTCAAGAATAAAACCAATGGGGTCAGCATTGGCGGCTTTAAGAGCGGTAAAAAATGCTCCCAAATCCTTACCTGCCATAATGCCAGTGATGCCTTCCGACGTAAAGTTAGGCATAATATCGCTTATAGTCACTCCCTCTAATACTGTTGCAAAATCGCCTTTTATTATGTCCCCAACAGTAGCGCCGTTTGTTGCCCATGCCGTTTTTATATTTGCGGACAAATTAAACTGAGCAAGTAAAGGACTGTCCGCTATGTCTCCTAAAGCAACAGCGCTCAATGCGTTGGCAGGGTCAGATATAAATTGTGTCAGTGAAACAGTACGCAAGCTTGCGTAAGGGTCTTCCGTTCCGCTAAAAGTAAAACCTGCAATTTCCAAAACGTCAATACCGTATGTATCTTCAATTTGCTGCAGAGTAAGATTCCCCGAAGAAATCATCTCCACGCCTTTTGTGATAATACTGGCAAAGCTCATCTCGTCAAAGCTGTTGCCTTGTTTGTCCTCCCAACCTGTTTTGACATTAAATGTAGAAAGACTTATGGTGTATGCTGCAACGGCAATGCCGCCAAACAGTAAAACCCAGCCAAAGATAATGCCAAAGAAAAACGCCCAAAATCTTTTCATAATTTCTC
The DNA here is from genome assembly GCA_937875645.1 of uncultured Clostridia bacterium. Taxonomy (GTDB): domain Bacteria; phylum Bacillota; class Clostridia; order Christensenellales; family CAG-314; genus SFEB01. The sequence goes on along the minus strand of CALLXO010000100.1, from coordinate 38 downwards.
CTTATTTTTAAGTAAAAAATAAATACTTAAAATATAAA
>CALLXO010000099.1 GCA_937875645.1 uncultured Clostridia bacterium | reverse complement strand
AAGCGGCGATAATTTTGTCAATCTCTGCCTTTTCCGAAAGGAGAAACTCCTTTAATTGATTGTTTAAGTTTACCACAGCAAGTGGCTCAATAAAAACCGTTGCCCCCGTCGATGACTGGTCATGAATCAAACCTTGTATGTTATTTTTATATTCCTGCTTAACGGGCAAAACATAACGGTCGTTACGGATAGTGACTAAAGTATCCTGCAAATATTTAGCATAAGTTGAAGATTTTATAATACTGTTTAGTTTGTCTTTTATATCAAAATTAGTACGCTTGATTTTTTGCCTTATCAAAAACAGCTCGGGGCTGGCGTTGTCGCTGAGTTCTTCTTCGTTTAATATACAACGGTCAATCTCATTTTCTAATTCAACATTTTGATAAATGCCACTTGCGTACGTTGTCAAATATTGCAGTTTTTCGTTTTGAATACCTAAAAGCAAACTTGCTGCATGTCGGCTTGTTTTAAGCAAGCGAAAAACACTGAGTAATTCTCTCAACGTTAAGGGAGACAATATTTTTGCTTTTTTTGCCGCTTCGCTTATATCGTCAAAATTAAATTGAGGATAAATATTTAACCTTATTAAAAGCTCCGCTTCTGACGTTTCTGATAGCAGCCGATTAATTTCCGCTATGTCATTAGAGGGCGCAAGCTGTTTTATTAAAGATTTTGCCGTCGGACTTACAGCAAAATCAGCTACTTTTTCCATCACAGAAAAATATTCAAGTTTATTTAACGTTTTTTCTTCCATTTGTTTAATTGGTTTTTTTTGACAAATGCCCCGTTGTATATTCGTTCGGCTGGTAATTGCTATTTTGAGAGGCATTTATTGCCGAATAATGAGCGTATACCTGTTGTAAATTATTGTCATTGGTTTTAAGAAGATACCTGCCCGCTTTAAACAACTTTTTTACGCCGCTTAAAGGATAACAGTTGTATATTTCCCAATAGCAATTATATACTTTTTTGCGTTTTAAGGCAAACTTTCTGTTAGTTTTATCGGTATAGGATAAATCCCCCTTATATTTGCATGTGCCGCAATTGCAATTGTAACTTACTTGCACAGGGCAATGAGCAAGCGTCATAACACAAATTTCTCCCTCTGCAAAAATATATCCGCTTTTGTCAGAAAAATCATTTATCTCGTTTAGGGTAAGTTCCTTACTGTAAACAAAACTTTCAAATAAATTGCCGCAAATTTGTCTTAATGAATCCAAAGCTCTATCATTAAATATATTTAAACCTAAACCGCATATTATCTTTTTGTTTAACTCCTTAGCTAGCAATATGCCGTAGAGATTATTTGCGACAACCCCCTCAAAGGCAGCTTCTTTTAATATACTTGTAAGCACCTCAATATCTTTTTCCGTTGCAAAGTTGGGTAAATCAAGATATTTTGGCAACTTTGTTGTTTCGCAAAACTCCCTTGCCCCTTGTATAGAGTATTGGTCAGGTTTATAAACAAATATTGTATTGCTGTCAAAGTTAATACTTTTATCAAAGCTACTTAGATATAAAAGAATAGAATCTGCTGCGTTAATAACAGGCATTTTAGCAAAGGTAACATTTTTAAAAAACTTGCGGTTAAGCTTTTTATTATATTGTGTAATTATTTCTTGTTCTATCGCTTCAATAGCGTTGCGTCGTAGACTATTGATTGAAGATAAAGGTAAAAAAACCTCGTCACAATCAACTACTATGTCTGCAATAGTATAGTGCGTATTGCCAATTCTTAATAGTTGCTGTGTTATTTCCTCTTTTGTTGTATGCCTGTTAATAGGTTTTTGCGTTAGTATATCTCCAAAAACAGTTATACTTATATTTTCTCTTGTTAAGGTTAATTTTGGCTTCTGATTTATTTTTGCGCTAAAATATGCAGATATTTCGATTTTTTTATTTAGGCTAAATTCATTCTGTTGAGTTAAAGAAGTAATATAAACTTTATCGTTTTCCTTTACGCCCTGACTGACTGAGAGTTTTGTCAAGTTGTTTTCGCTATCGCTTAGCGCTACCGCTCCCCCCGCTTCAAGTCCGTTACACAAAACTTTAAATGCGTCTCCCTTATTTATATGCTTACCGCTTTTTAAATATAAAACGCCTTTTTTGTTGATTATATTGCCGACATATGCGCCCATGTGCCCTTGAATTAACGGATATATCTTATCGCTGTTGTTAAAAAAATAACCATCACAAGTATAATCGCCCCTATTGAATGCAGATTTTAAACAGAAAATATCATTTTCGTCCGGTTGCTTCCCGTCTAAGATTTTACGGTACGTACTTACCGTCTGTGCAACATACTGAGGACGGCGGTTGCGCCCTTCTATCTTTAAAACAGAAACGCCTGCTTTCTTCAAATTGTTAATATGGTTAATTAGACATAAGTCCTTACTTGACAAAAGGTAACCGCTATTTAACTTTTTTCCGCCAAAATGCGCATCATACTTCTGCCTGCAAGGCTGTGCACATAAGCCACGATTGCCGCTATTGCTGTCAATAAAACTGGAAAAATAACATTGTCCCGATACGCTGACGCACATTGCTCCATGCAAAAAAGTTTCAATTTCGATGTTTGTATTTTGCTTAATTTTGGTAATATCACATAGGTGCGCTTCTCTCGATACCACAATCCGGTCAGCGTTTAATATTTGAGCCATTTTAGCGCCCAACACATTATGAATATTTTGTTGTGTACTAATGGTCACATCCATATTTGGCAAAATTTCTTTAATACTCTTTAATAAACCCAAATCAGTGACAATAAGCCCATCGACGTTTTTATTGTAGCAATCAATCGCAAGTTGAGTAGCCGCAAGAATTTCGTCATTTTTTATGCTCGTGTTAAGAGTGATAAAAACTTTGACATTAAACAAATGGCAAAATTTTACCCATTCGTCTAAGTTGTCAGGAGTAAAATTTTCCGCCTTCATCCTTGCATTAAATTTGTCAAGACCAAAATATACGGCATCAGCACCGCTATGCACGGCAGCTTTTAAGCTCTCAATACTGCCAGCCGGCGCAAGCAATAATGGTTTTTTATCTGAGCTTTGCACCAAAATTTACCTCTAATGCTTTTATTATTTTTGCTAATTGCGGCTCAATATCCTTATCCGACAAAGTGCGGTTTTGGGCACGGAATGCCAAAGAAAAAGCAACGCTCTTTTTTTCTGC
>CALLXO010000098.1 GCA_937875645.1 uncultured Clostridia bacterium | reverse complement strand
CCGTGAGATGGATAATTTCTTTAAGAGTAGAAATTTGTTTTTCTGTGTTTTGCGTGTTATTAATAAGCTCTTTTGCTTTTTGATTTATTTGCCACATTCGGTCAAATATGCCTAACTTTGCTTCGGTAGAAGTAAGAGTAGTTTCCGCTTTTGCTACCGCATCATACACAGCCTGACGGCTTACACCGCTTAAGTCGGCAATCTCGCTTAGCGAACAATCCTTTTCGTAAAAAAGCGAAAGCATTTTTTGCTGATTGTCCGTCAGCAGTCCGCCGTACAAGTCGAGTAATAATAATAATTTTATTTTGCCAAGCTTTGTTTTATTCATAAAAAAGGGTGTAAAGCAGTTTAGCTTTACACCGTCTATTATATCCAAAAATTTACTTTTGTCAAATATTTCAGTAAATGTTTTTCATTTTCTATAAAATACTGTCGATAAAGGAATTTGCGTCAAAAGGAATAAGGTCATCTATCCCTTCCCCTACGCCTACAAAATAAACGGGTAAACCCAACTGGCTGACTACTGCCAACACCACTCCCCCTTTTGCTGTACCGTCAAGTTTTGTTAAGATTATTCCGTCAATATCAATTGCGTCGTCAAAAATTGCGCACTGGCTTAAAGCGTTTTGCCCTGTTGTAGCGTCTAACACCAAAAGATTGATTTTTTGCGCAGAAGGATACTCCCTGTCTACAACACGGTAAATCTTTTTAAGTTCCTCCATTAAATTCTTTTTGTTGTGTAATCTGCCCGCGGTATCAACAATAATAATGTCGGTTTTTTTGCTTTTTGCGCTGTTTATCGCATCAAACACAACAGCGGCGGGATCACTGCCTTCGTGCTGTTTGATAATCCTGACCTCTGCTCTGTCCGCCCAAATATCCAATTGATCGGCGGCTGCTGCTCTAAATGTGTCTCCTGCAGCTACCACAACACTGTATTTTTGTTTAGAAAAATAATATGCCAATTTGCCAATAGAAGTTGTTTTGCCTACGCCGTTAACACCCACAACGGTAATAATGGCAGGAGGAGTAACGTTTAACGTTTCGTCTTCTAAAATTTCCGTTAATACTTGTTTTAAGCAATCTGCTGCTTTATCGGCGCTTGTAACACGTCCTTCCTTTATTTTTTCCTTGAGTTGTTCGATTATCTCTTCTGTCGTGTCCGTTCCAACGTCGGCAGAAATAAGTATATCAGACATTTCCTCGTAAAAGTTGTCGTTAAAAATGCCTATTTTAAAGAGTTTTTTTAAATTGAAGCCTAAAGCTTGTCGAGTTTTTTTTAGTCCTTCGGCTATTTTTGCAAAAAAATTCATATTTTCCTTTTTTATTTTTTAATAAATATGTATTATACACAACGTTAAAATAATCTTTACCGTTTATTCAGAGCGTTATGCACTATGCACAATTGCATCAGAAAGCTGAACTGATACGTTTTTAGACACGCCTTTTTCCTCCATAGTGATACCATATAAAACATCTGCACTCTCCATTGTGGGTTTTTTGTGCGTAATAATAACAAATTGAGTATTTTCGCTGAAACGGCGAATGTATTGCGCTATGCGCTCGGCGTTTGCATCATCAAGGGCCGCTTCTATTTCGTCCAACACGCAAAAAGGCATGGGTCGAAGCTTAATAATAGCAAAAAGAATAGCAACAGCTGTCAAGGTGCGTTCGCCGCCCGAAAGCAAATTGATATTTTGCAGCCGCTTCCCCGGAGGTTGCGCCTCTATCTCTATGCCAAAGTCTAAAGGAGACTTTCCCTCTTCCTCCTCTATGGTAAGCCGTGCGTGTCCACCAGCAAATAGCTCCTTAAATATCTCGCCGAAATTACGGTTTATAAGCTCAAAGCCGCTGTTAAAGCGGGTAACCATTTCGTTGGTAAGATCATTGACGATTTTTACTTGGTCTTGTTCCGCATTTGATAAATCCTGCATTTGTGCGTCCATATCGTCATAACGTGCTTTAGTTTGTTCGTACCCTTCGATACTGCTCGGATTTACGTAACCTAAACGGGAAACAGCGTTTTTAAGGCGCGAAATTTCCCCCTCCGCCTTTTTGTAGTCAAAATTATCCTCTTTTAATAGCAACGCTTGCGAATACGTAACTTCGTAAACCTCGTCCATGCGCTTTTGTAAAGCTTCAAGGTTGATGTCTATATTGGAAAGTTCGTTTTCCGCTTTAAGTTTGGTTTCGTAAATGCGGTTGACTTCGCTGTTTGCCGCACTACGTGCATAATCGGCTTTTGTGCATTCTGCTTTTAAGCTGTCTTTTTTTGCCGACATATCTAAAGTGTTTTTACGAATATCGTTTAACGCAGTAATGTTAGCAGAATCAGCGGAACTGCTGAAAAGCTTTTTCTCTAAATCTTCGATATTAAGTTGTGCAGTATTTTTTTGTTCCCTCTTTTGCTGTAAGTCAAAACGCAAAGAAGTAAGATTATCCTGCAAAGCTGATTGCTCTTTATTATCTGTAGCGATATTATTTACAATTAACCCGATTTTTAGCTTAACTTCGTTGATTTCGTCAAATAATGAATTGCGCTGTTGTTTAAGTGCGCTATATTCTTTTTGTACGTCGTCACTCTGTGTATTTATTTCTGTCTTTTTGTTATTAAGCTCCTCAATCTCTTTTTGCATCTGCTCAAATTTTGCATTGATTTCCGTAAGTCGGTTTTTTAACGTCTGCTGCTCCGCAGTAATGCTATTAAACTGATTAAGCTCATTTTCGCTTAATGCGCAAAACTTGGAAATAATCTCTTGATTTTTTGCAACATTTACAATTGCAGAGTGATACTCTTCGTTTAACTTAATTAGCATAAGGGATAAACTTTGCTTGTTTGTGCTTAATTCGTTTCTTGTCTTTATTGCTTTATATTTTTCCTTCTCTGCTAAAATTATTTTCTCTTTTATCTCTGATAATTCCCGCTCATAGCCAAGCAGCGATGCGCCTTCTATGCGTTTAGTTCCTCCGCTTATTGTGCCGGCTGGCAGGATAATTTCCCCCTCTAACGTCACAATGCGGTAAGCGTAATTGTATTTTTTGCTTATTGCTACTGCACTGTCTAATGTGTCTGCAATAACAGTTGCGCCTAAAAGGCTTTTTACAACTGGCAAAAATAAATTATCCGTTTTAACTACCTTTTCCGCTACGCCTAAACACCCTTTTTCCCTTAACACACTGTTATCATTTAGAGTACGCGGTTTTATTGAAGTAAGAGGCATAAAGGTTACACGTCCGTATCTATTGCGCTTTAAATGGTTTATTAAATATTTTGCGTCTTCCTCATTTTTTGTAACAACGTTGTTTAAACTGCCGCCTAATGCCGCTTCTATTGCTGTTTCGTACTTTTCCTCCACCTTAATAATATTGGCGACTACTCCTAAAGCTTTTTCCTTTAAAGCTACATCCTTTGCGGCATCCAACATAAGCCGTTTTACGCTTTCAGCAAAACCCTCGTAATTTTGACTTGCCGCCAAAAGGTATTTTTGGCGGGCAGACAACACCGCAGCGTTTTGATTTGCTGAGTTTACAATATTGTTTGCTTCAAAAAGTTTTTGCTCGTTTTTCTTGTTTTCCTCCGAAGCGTTATCTAATGCTTGTTTAGCGTTCTCTGCATCTGCTTTTGCAGTATTAAAGGCAGAGATAAAGCTTTTTTCCTCCTCGCTGTTTTCCGTTAACTTTTTGGAAATTTCCGCTTCACGTTTATTTAAATTTGTTAATCTTTCGTTAATAGTAATTTTTTCTGTCGTGTAGCTTGCTAAAGCTGTTTTTTTGTCTGTCAGATTATCTAACATTTTTAAGCGAAAACTTTGCTTTTCGTCCGCATCATCACGGATAGAATTAAGCTTTTTTTCCGCCTCGGCATGCTGCAAATTTAATTTGTTTAGCCTTTGGCTTAAATCAAGATGATTTTGTTGTTTATCCGCTAAACTATCTGTCAACTGCTGTATCATTTTTTCCGTATCCGCAATGGATTTGGTATCATATTCGATGGCAGCAACAGCGTCCTCTACCGTTTTTTGAAAGTATTTTATCCTCTCAGACAATACTTTATTTTCGCCCGATTGTCTTTCCACTGCCGCAGTGAGATTAACTTCCTCATTATGCAAAAGCAAAATTTCCTCATCGGTGTTTGCCATCTTTTCAAAAACCGATTGATAATACTGATTTGCTTCTTCCTGCTTTAACTCTGCTTGGTTTTGCTCCTCTGTTAATGCGTCTATGCGCAAACGAATATTTTGCCTCTTTGCGCTTGCATTGTCATAGTGATATATGTAAGCGTTGACTTCGTATTTTTTAAGTTGGGAATTTATTTCCAAAAACTTTCGTGCCACTTCGCTTTGCTTTTTTAAGGGAATAAGCTGATTTTCCAGCTCCTTCATTATGTCATTTAAGCGGCTCATATTGTCACGGTATTTTTCCAGCTTGCGCTCCGTCTCATTTTTACGAATTCTAAATTTAGAAATGCCTAATGCTTCCTCAAAAATAGCGCGTCTTTCGTCCGGTTTGCTGTTTAAAATAGCATCCATACGCCCTTGTCCGACAATACTGTATCCTTCTCGCCCCAGTCCTACTTCTCTAAGTAAATCGCTAATTACCTTTAAGCGTGTCGGATTTTTATTGATAAGATATTCGCTTTCGCCGCTCCTATACAGTTTGCGGCTAATGATGACTTCGTCCATTTCCAAAGGAAAAAGACGGTTTTTATTATCAAAAAAAAGCGAAACTTCGCAATAACTCATTGACTTGCGTTTTTCCGTGCCGCTAAAAATTAAATCTTGCATGGTTTTTCCACGTAAGAGTTTTGCGCTTTGTTCGCCTAAAACCCACCTGACAGCATCCGAAACGTTGCTTTTTCCGCAGCCGTTGGGACCGACAATAGCAGTCACAGGTTTTTCAAATTTCATTTCAAATTTGTCTGCAAAAGATTTAAATCCGTATGCTTCTATTTTTGTAAGATTCACTTATTTCTCCGATAAATTTAGATTTCTGAGTGCGCGTTTTGCGGCGTAATTTTCCGCTTCCTTAATGGATGAGCCGTACCCTTCCCCCATCTTTTTGCCGTCTATAAGCGCAGAATAATAATAAATTGGCGCATTGTCCGAGCCTACACGCTTGTCCAAAACATATTCTATATTAAAACGGTTTTTTTCTCCTGCTTCCTTTAGTGTAGTTTTGTAGTTTTTATAATCGATGCACAACGCCGCCTCATTAAGTTCCTTACT
>CALLXO010000097.1 GCA_937875645.1 uncultured Clostridia bacterium | reverse complement strand
TGTTAACGCTAATTTCAACACCTGTTTTTGCGGAAATTTGCTTTGCGCAATCAAGTGCAAAAGAGGTAATATTGTTTTGAGTGGTTTCATTAAAAAACCGCATTGTACCCTTTAAACATGCTTTATCGCTGGATACATTGCGGACAGTACCCCCTTCTAAAATTCCAAACCGCATAAAGCCTTTTGTTGTTCTTTTATTGTTGGTCATCACCTCTTGATGAAATACCGTAACCGCATCTAAAACATCCCCGCTTAAGTCGTTTTTTGCTATATGTTTGGATTCGCCAAAAAACAAAACATCCACTTCGTTAGAGCCTGCCATCAAGACATTGCCGTTAGAGAAAATTTTGCCAAACTCGTATTGGGGCATAAGGTGCAAAGCAAAAAAAGCTGAGAGATTAAGCTTTTGCAACACGCCGCTATTTATTACGCTGCTTGCTCCTCCCGCCAATTCTTCCGCTGGCTGAAATACTATTGCTATGTTGCATAAAAAACTGTCAATATTTTGCTTTAAACAATCATTTATATATACCGCCAAACACAAACACATAGCCATATGCCCGTCATGCCCGCAAGCATGCATATAGGGAGTTGTGCTTTTATAAGGAGCTTTGGTTTTTTCCATGATGTTAAGCGCATCTAATTCTGCTCTAAAAGCATATGTATCCGCTCGGTGCAAATCAAAAAACAGTATAATGCCACCCCCTGCTTCAATGGTTTTACAACTGAGCTTTTCGGCATATCTCTTGATATACTTCTTTGTCTTTTCTTCCTTAAAACCTATTTCGGCAATCTTATGTAAGTCACGCCGCATCTTAATTAATAAATTAACGTATTTTTTATTCATAATTCCTCTAAAAAGTTTCGTACAGGGCTTTTGTAATAGTTTCATAATAATCGTCCGCTACGCTTAAAATCAAATTTAGTCGGTCAGGACTTTGCAAAACTGAAATTGCCTGTGCTCCTTTTTCCTTCGCACACTCAAATTTTTGTAGGATAACAGCGTTTAACCGCCCCACAATTGCTAACGCTATCCTCATCTTGATACTATATAATTGAACCTTCTCATGTAAAAAATGCAATTTAACTAATCAAATATTGCGCTATCTGTACTGCGTTGCTTGCCGCACCCTTTCGCAAATTGTCCGCGACACAATAAAAAAGCACTCCGTTTTCCGTAGCCGTGTCACGGCGAATCCGCCCCACAAAAGTAATATCGCTGCCGTTAGCAATTGTCGAAAGGGGATAAAGCCCTTTTTGCGGCTCATCAACTACCTGCAAACCTTTTGCATTATTAAACGCTCGGTATACCTCCTCCAACTCAAAACTCTTTTTAAGTTGGACCGCTACGGCGACAGCGTGGCTGTTGGGTACCGGCACTCGTACGCAAGTGGAAGATATTTTTAGTCCGGGCATATGCAATATCTTTTTTGTTTCCTCTTGCATTTTAATTTCTTCCTTTGTGTAACCCCCCTCAACAAAATCATCAATTTGCGGAATACACGTTTGACTTATGTTTGCGCTAAAATACGAAGGTTTTTTGCCGTTAAGAGTATTTTCTAAATCAATTAAGCCTTTCTGTCCCGCTCCGCTTACCGCTTGAAAGGAGGTGTACCCAACAGACAAAAGACCAAATTTTTTTAAAGCATTTAACGCAATAACGGCAGTAATTGTAGAGCAATTGGGATTTGCAATAATTTTAGCGTTGTCAACTTCTTGAATATTAATTTCCGGCACCACAAGAGGCACGTTGCTATTCATTCTAAAACAACTGCTGTTGTCAATTACCGTTGCCCCGCAAGCGTTTGCTATTGGCGCATAAAAACTGCTTATCTCACTGCCTGCGCTAAACAAAACAATATCTATGTCCTTAAAGGAATTTTCAGTTAGCTCTTGTACCTTAATTTTTTCGTTAAAAAACTCTAACTCTAAGCCTTGACTGTTTTTAGATGCAAACAAATGAATGTTGTCAACAGGCAACTTGTATTCTTCAATTACTTTTAGAATAGTGCGCCCCACCAATCCCGTTGCCCCCACTATTGCAATATTGCAACTCATTGTGCCTCCAAATTACGCAAACTTTCTGTTATCTTAGTTTTTTGTCGTGTTTTTTCGTCAGCATATTTAATAAATTTTGCCGGTACTCCTGCCACTACAGCACCGGCAGGCACATCCTCTATCACTACTGCCCCCGCCGCCACTACGGCATTGTCGCCTATTTTTATCCCTTCCAAAATGACGGCGTTTGCGCCTACCGTAACAAAATCGCCTATTGCAACTGGTCTTGCACTACTCGGCTCAATAACACCTGCTACCACTGCGCCTGCGCCTATATGGCAGTTTTGGCCTATTTCTGCCCTGCCGCCTATTACGGCGTTCATGTCTATCATAGTTTTTGCACCAATTTTTGCGCCTATGTTAACAACTGCCCCCATCATTATTACTGCGTTAATTCCTATAGAAACTTTTTCTCTTATTACAGAAAAAGGCTCTATTCGGGCATTATATTGCGTTAAATCAGCTAAAGGAAGGGCGCTGTTTAAACACTCGACTTCAATATGTTTTTCTAAAACAACATCGCTGTTTTGCTCTAAAACAGGCAGAATATCCTTTTTGTCGCCAAAAACTACCGTTAAATTGTTGTTGCCGAATGTGGTGCAATTTTCAAAAATTAAACTTTTTGATAAACGCAAATAAGCTTTAATAGGCGTTTTGCGCTTTGAGTTTGCAATATATTGTATTATTTGTTCTGCGTCCATTTTTACCTCAAACAATCCTCAAAAGCGTACAATCCTTTAGGTTTATCTTTTAGCCATTGCGCTGCTCTTAATGCACCTGACGCAAAAACAGCTTTGCTTTGCGCCGTA
>CALLXO010000096.1 GCA_937875645.1 uncultured Clostridia bacterium | reverse complement strand
CTTTTTATTGGCAATCTCGTTTTTTGTCTGATAAAGGTTTTTTCTTCCTTTTGTGTTATCTCTTGAGTGGGCAAAAACACTCCTTCTCGCAAATGGGCATTGATATCAATAAAAAACTTGTTGCCCTTGTCGCGCGTTTCAAAATAATCTTTTATTTTTATTAAATCCTCATCAACAAGCTTACAGCCGTAAGGGACAAAGACACCGTTTTTATTTGTAATTATTTTATCTTTTGTTTGTAATCCCTTTGAGCTACCTCTTTCCTCTTTAGATAAGTCGGAAATTACCTTTCCGTCACTAAGTTCTATAATTCGATCGGCGTATGTATAAGCAAAATCTCTATCATGAGAAACAACCATTACCAAACACTTTTTGGATAGTTTTTTTAGCGTTTCAAAAACAGCGGCGCCAGTGACGGAATCCAATGCTCCTGTTGGCTCGTCTGCTAAAATAATTTGTGGATTTTTAACAATAGCACGTGCAATAGCTACTCTTTGTTTCTGTCCGCCGCTTAATTCGTCAGTTTTACGGTGATAGTAACCGCTTAAATCTACTTCTGCCAAGACGTTTTCGACATTTTCCGCCGTCGGTTTTTTGCCTGATAACTCTAACGCCAAGGCAATATTTTGCCCTACGGAAAAATCTCTTAAAAGATTATATTCCTGAAAAACAAAGCCTACATAGGTGTTGCGAAAACTGCCATAATCACTTTGTTTAAAATCTCTGTCTGACTTGCCGTTTACAATCAATTCGCCTTTTTCTGCCCTGTCCAGTCCCCCTAAAATATTAAGTAAGGTGCTTTTTCCGCTGCCCGACTTACCTAAAACAAACACCATGCCAGTGTCGGGTAAATCAAGAGTTACTCTGTCTAGCGCAACTACATGCTTGCCTTTTTTAATTTTATATATTTTTACAATATTTTTTAAGGAAATCATATCTACCTCTAATTTGCTCTTTTACACAATGATTATGTTTTATATTATTTTTGGCTTATTACTTCAATAGGCTTTTTGCGTGTAATTTTTAATATAGGAAACAAACTGCCTAGTACAGCCGCAAAAAAGCTTATGACAAACAATAAAACTACCTGACGGAAGGAAAAAACTAGAATTGTTGCGGTAACTTCAAAAGTCTTTTTTATAAAGGCATTTAGCACGCCTACTAATATTAATGTACCTAAAACAGAAATCACAAAATTGACAAACGCTATAAAAATGCTTTTTATGCTAAAAATTCTAAACACGTCTCCGCTCTTAGCACCCATTGCTCTGAGTATACCAATTTGTCTTTTACTGTTTACAATGGTGACGGAAATAAGATTAAGCATAAGCGCGACGGCAAAAGCAGTAAGGAAAGTCCCTACAATAATTAAAACTTTTAGAAAAACCATTTTAAACACAAATATCATATTTAAAAATGAATATATACTGTCTACTACACCATAACAGTAAGTATTATCGGGAGAAATATCAACAAGTTGCTTTGTTTTTATCCTGCTGTCTGGCAAAATACCTACTGCCAAGCCGTATTTGCCTTCTATTCCGTCATCGTGAAGCTTATTATAGGCTCTGTCGTTAAATACAATTCCTTCATATGCGCAGTAAATTTTGTTGTTTTTATTATAGTAATAATCAGGCACAAAAAAACCTATGGGATTAAGATATACGTCTCCGATATTTTTATAAAAAGTAAGCTTAGACTCTGCGCTAGCCGCTTTTAAAAACACATCGTACTGATTAAAATAATCGCTCATGACGGTTAACGCAATTTGCGAATATGTTTCTTCGCCGTAATCGTTGATAAAAAAGTTGGAAAGATATTGCTTATAGTCTTCTAAATTTCCGCTAAACCCCTTTTGCATCGCCGCAGTAAAAGAGGACTGTGCATATTGGTTGCAGGCGTCGTATAATGCTGCCAATGTGGAAGTATAAAAATCATTGGGCATGCCCTTCAAATTATTAGCTTGGTTTAATAAAGACATGCAGCCGTTAATGCTGCTTATCGGCAAAAGACATTCCCCATCGCTAATCGAAGTTTTACCTTGGGCAAAAGCATGGCTCATAGTTTGGTCAAAACGGTATATGCGATTTAGGTAAACGTTACTACTTAGCGAAATTTGGTTGTAATAACTAAAAGCATGTAATGACGTATTAATATAATTTATGCAATCAAAATGTTTTAAAAAGTCGCCAGATACAAAACATAAATTATGTATCGCTTTAGTTTGAGCACTGTATAATTCCTTAAACAACTTTTCCGGAATATTAATTACTTTTACACTTGTTCTCGCAAATGCACCTGATTCAATAAACAAAACAGGCATATTGTTGTAAACAGCAGGTACAGTCACTACATCAATAAGTTCCATACCCGATTTACTCCCTATTAAACTTATAGCGTCAAAATCTCCCGAAGCTTCTCTTACTCTAACAACCTCAAACTCAAAGATTTCTACCCAATAAGCATAAAGAACAGTAGGTTGAGCAAAGTTCCATTTGTTGATGCTTTCTCCTGTGTATCTTGTTATTGCTGTACCTTTGCCGTTGGGCTGAGTAAACCAGCCGCCAAATGCGAATATGCCGTCCTCTGACATCGCCACAGGAAACTCAATCTGACTATCGTAAAGCACTTCTACGTAGTCTTTTTCACTATCTAATATCCCTCCCTCGTAATTGAGATATGCAGTATAAGTATTTGCATCCCATCTGGCATATAATATAAGGTCTGACGCTAATTCTAACTTTGCTTTGTCATATACTAAGCCGCTTGTTGATGCAGACCAATTTTTAAAGCTATATCCTACTCTGTTTACATTGCTAATAGGAAGGTCAAGGTCATCTCCTACAACTCTGTATAACGATCTAAACGTTGTGTTAGTTTCGTCGTTGTAGGACAATGTTACTTCGTATACTTTTACAGTAACAGATTCCCATTCAGACTTAACATTTTCGCTATTATAAAAACATACACTTAATGTATGCGTTCCCTTTTGTTCAAACACTACGTTGTAACTCGTGCTTGTTACTTCTATTTCTGCGCCATTATTTATCTTTACTGCGTATTTGCTCGCGCTAAATACTGTTGACCAGTTAAGTTTTCCGTTTACGTATCGCACTTGGCCTTCCAACGTTGCAGAAAACACCGTTTCGTCTGTAAATAATGAGCTGTTAGCTTCATTACTTGCTACTGCTTGGATGCTCACTTCTACTGTATCTGTTAGTCCTTCGGGTAATGTCAAGGTTGTACCTTTCATATTGTTCTTTAAATTCACATCTAAGCATAGTTAGTCCTTCGGGTAATGTCAAGGTTGTACCCGTTATTTCTTGTTGAGTGTCTCCAATTTTTACAATATACTTTACTGCACCGTCTACTGCTTCCCAGCTGAGCGTTGTGCCATCTTAGTAGTAATCTCCCTTAATGTCAACTTTTTTGCCCCTTCACCCTGTCACACCCACCGTCAACACTATTAAAACCGCTACTAAAACCAATGCAATTCTTAATAGTTTGTTGCTTTTCATTTTCCCTCCATATTATTTATTGTTATTTGACAATACCACACCTTGACTTCTAAATATTGCTCAAATTTACGTGCTTTATCATAACATACGCCATCATGTATTTGTCAATAGTTTTTCACAAAAATTTTAATTGTTTACCATATTATTATAAACACCAACTGCAAAAGTATTTAAACATGATAACCTATTATTTATATTAAAAAACTCTTTCGGCGATAGGTATCCATTAAAACTGACATTGTAATTTGCTCTATATCTTTTCTTAAAAAAATAGGCAGAACCCACTATATTGTGATTCTACCTATCTTACTGATAACTCATTAAAAAAGGGGCTGGCTCAAACTTTTTTCCATTAAGACAGCCACTTTTAAATTAGTTAACTATATTTTATACGGTTTTTTATGCATAAGCATCCTTATTTATACATTGATACATTTTTTTGCAATTTATTATGCAATTGTCAAACATTGTTAAATATTTACTATCCTCTTAGTTTCGCGGGCAATTACAAGTTCCTCATTAGTGGGGATTACAAGAATTTTAACCTTACTGTCTTTTGCTGATATGTCGGCGATTTCGCCACGGGGACAATTTTCGTTTTTGTCTTTGTCAATTTTCACGCCCAAATATTCCATATCAACGCATGCATTATAACGCACATAAGGTGTATTTTCGCCTACTCCTGCAGTAAAGACAATGCAGTCGCAACCGTTCATAACGGCAGCATATCTGCCTATATAATTCTTTATGCTATAAGCAAATATATCAACAGCTAATTTATTGCGGGGATTATCAAAAGCGTTGCCCATAGTTAGGTCTCTAAAATCACTGCTGACGCCCGACAAACCTAACATGCCGCATTTTTTGTTTAAGTAATTGAGAGTTTCGTTTATAGTAAAGTCCTTTTTGTTGCATAGCGTCTCTACAACAGCGGCGTCAATGTTTCCGCAACGTGTGCCCATAGGCAGCCCTTCAAGAGGTGTAAATCCCATAGAAGTATCAACGCACTTTCCGTTTTTTACTGCGGTTATGCTACTGCCGTTGCCTAAATGGCAGGTGATTATTTTAAGTTGGTCGGCGGGTTTGTCTAAATACCGTATTGCTTCGCCCGTTACAAACATGTGACTTGTACCATGGAAACCATATCTTCTTATGCGCAATTGTTTATAATCCTCATACGGTATGCCGTAAAGATACGCAACTTCTGGCATTGTGGAATGAAACGCCGTATCAAAAACACCTACCATAGGAGTATTTGGCATAGCCTTTTTGCATGCTTCGATACCCATAATATTTGGCGGATTATGAAGAGGTGCAAGCTCTATATTTTCCTTGCAGCATTTGATTACGTCAGGGGTAATAAGTACGGAAGAATTATAATCTTCTGCGCCGTGTACTACACGATGACCCACAGCGGAAATTTCCTCCATATTTTTAACTACGCCGCACTCTTTGCTTGTTAGCGCTTCCAGTACCATTTGAATAGCTATTACGTGGTTGGGCATATCTTTTTTAAAGATAAATTCCTTTCCGTTATTTTTATGTGTAAGTAAGCTTCCTTTAATGCCTATACGTTCGCATTGTCCTTTAGCTATGACATTTTCCTTTTGCATATCTATTAATTGATATTTTAAACTGCTGCTTCCTGCGTTTATTACTAATATTTTCATATGAAATCTCCCTTATTAATTTTTAATTGCCGCTTGTATACAAGTCAAAGCAATGGTGCCTATAATATCGCCGACATTACAGCCGCGCGATAAATCATTGACAGGTTTAGCAAAACCTTGACATATGGGTCCGTAAGCGTCAAAACCACCTAAACGCTGAACTAGTTTGTAACCGATATTTCCTGCGTTGAGATCGGGAAAAATGAGCACGTTGGCGTGTCCTGCTACCTTGCTGTCTTTTGCTTTTAGCGACGCAACTTCGGGAGAAAGCGCTGCGTCTACTTGCAATTCGCCGTCAATAGCCAAAGTGGGGGCTTTTTCTTTTATTAATTGTGTTGCTTCTTGTACCTTAGTAACCAAATCATGTTTTGCGCTACCCTTTGTGGAAAAGCTAAGCAAAGCTACTTTGGGTTCAACGCCTAAAAACGCTTTTGCCGAATCGTGAGAAGCAATTGCTATGTCGCAAAGTTGTTGGGCATCGGGGTCGGGAGACACAGCGCAGTCTGCAAACAAATACAAACTGTCATCCGTTTTTAAGGGGTGGTTCATAATAAAAAATCCGCTGACCGTTGAAATGCCGGGGGCAGTCCTAATGATTTGTAGCGCAGGACGCAACATATCGCCTGTTGAATGTATCGCACCGCCTACCATACCGTCTGCTTCACCTTGTTTTACCATCATAACGCCATACCACATAACGTCTTTCATCAACTTGTCTGCTTCCTCTCTTGTCAAGCCTTTTGCTTTACGCAATTCGTAAAGATACTCAGCATAAGAGTTAAGTTTGTCGCTGGTTAGCGGATTGATATAAGTAACTTCGCTTAGGTCAACGTCGGGGCATTTTTGTTGCGCTACTTTTTTATCGCCTAAAAGAATAATCTTGGCGAGCTTTTCCTTTGCGCAAATTGCCGCCGCTTTAATAATGCGTGGCTCTTCCCCTTCTGGCAAAACAATTGTTTTGTTAAGCTTTTTGGCTTGGTCTTTGTAATTTTCGATTAAGTTTAACATACTATCTCCCTTTATTTGATTAAATAATTTTTTTGTGATAAGATTTTATCATCAAAGTCCATACTTAGTTATAATACTACAAATCCAAAAATTAGTAAACAGGAAGCGGCGTAAATTTTGAAAATTATAGGCATTATTTGCGAATATAACCCTCTGCACAACGGACACATTAAACAGCTTAATTTTACAAAAAAACTTGTGAAGAAGGATGGCTTTGTCCTTTGTGTTATGTCGGGCAATTTTACCCAACGGGCAGAACCGTCAGTGTTGGAAAAATCTGTTAGAGCCAAACACGCTATTTTGTCAGGCGCCGATGCTGTTTTGGAGTTGCCGGCACTTTACGCTACTGACAGTGCTGCAAATTTTGCATATGGGGCTGTTAGTATTTTAAACGCTATTAAAGCGGACGGTATTTGTTGCGGAAGCGAAAGCGGGCAACCTGATAAACTTAAACAGTTTTCTAAGGATATTAGAAATAATCCTTTGTTTGACAAGGCGGTGCAACAACAGATGAAAGAGGGTATTAATTACCCCGCTGCTGTGTCAAATGCGGCAAAAGAGCTATTTAACTGTGACTTATTGGATAAACCAAACAATCTTTTGGCAGTAGAATATCTTAACGCTATGGATAAGTTTAACCCAAATATGGAGTTTTTTACCTTAAAGCGGGAGGAAGACTACCGTCAAACAGATATTGCTAAAAGCGTAAGCGCATCGGCGGTGAGAAAATGCCTTTACGAAAATAAACTTGCCCATGCTAAACCTGCCCTGCCGAATTTTGTGTATGACGATTTAGTCAAAGCCGATAAAAATATTTTGGACAAATACCGTTGCTTTTTGCCGATGTTTCTTTCTTCCCTTTCGACTGAATATTTAAATACAATTGAGGGCGTTACCGAAGGCATCGAAAACAGGATTTTATCTTGTTTGTCGCCGAATTTTGACAAATTTATCCTTAAACTGAAAACAAAACGCTACACAAGGCTTAAATTAAACAGAATTTTTTTCAATTCGTTTTTAGGAATAACAAAGGGATACGCTGACATAAAACAGTCTCTTCCGCCTATAAAAATTTTAGCGTTAAAAAAGGACAGCGGAGTTTTAACGGAAGTAGCAAAAAGGACAGATATTTTAACGAGAAAAAAAACCCCCCAGCAAATAATTTGCGATGATATAACAACAAGAGCAGACAGATTTTACGGCATATTGAGCAACAATATAAAAGATAAAAATTTAGCAAACAAAATTTTAAAGGTGTAATAGACCTCTATATTTAACTTGATAGTTCTTTTACTTTAGCTTTTAAAAGACGGTCGCCCGTCTTTTAAAATACGTAAAGTGCATAAATGTTACTCCTTTTTCTCTTTCTTAGCTTTGGTTTTTTAAGCATTTCAACAATATTCATTAAAGGCATTAGATAGGATGGATATCCTGAATTAAAAGTAATCTGTGCAACAGAACGTAAAAAAGGAAATAAGATTGCAACTGAATTATTTTCCATCAAATAACGTCTATCTTCAGTATCCTCCCAATTATCCAACCTAAATACACCCACAAGAAATAATTCTTTGCCGTCACGATCACTATAAACAGCTTTTTATGCTCCTTAAAATAAACCACATCCATCTTTTATATCTATATACAGGACAAGAAAGTATTTTTGCTGCCTTATCTAAAACAATATATGCTCCCATTAAATATGGAATCACGCCAAAGAAAGCACATGTCTTCAAAATCCAATATTCAAATGAGTTCGCAAATAGAAACATATTTAATTTTTCCTCCTCAATAACTATATTGCATACTTGCTTGCGGCATCATTGGTAATCCGTAATTACTTTTAGATAATTCTATAAGTTCGCCTATAAACGTCTCAAATAAATCTACTGAATAAGAAATAAAGGTCAATAGTTTTGTATTGCTACTAACCAAACAATTTAATGTTCCATTGATAAAGCCAAAGCTTGTAGCGATAACCAATCCAGCCATATCTACATCGCAACTACAATAAGTTGTCGTGTCAATTCTAACGTTCCGGTAATTCCTGCATTAATCCCAGCTTGTGTAAAAGCATATGAAACTTTACTTAATTCTATTCCGACATTTGAAGTAGCAAAGGAAGCAGCACTTGATATAGCGCCCATGACAACTCCTATCAAAAAACCTTCCGCCGCATCGTCCCAATCCCAAAACCATTCATTATTATAATATCCAATTCCGCTTGCTAGTGTACAAATAGCAGCTGTAATAATTGCACCAAGCAGCATCTTGCCGGCAATAGTAGCAATAGTAAGCCCACCCAAAGCCAACGCTACTTTTGAAGCAATAGCCCCCATAACTGCAACAAAAAGTCCGCCTAGTGCAATTAAAGCAAGCAATATAATTATTGCAAGCCCAGCTACCCACATCCACCAAGTAGATCGCTCTTTATCTATCTCGGTGATATATGCATACATCTCCAAGTATGTTTGGATAGTACAATTATTGAGCGCTAATGATAGTATATTATTGCACACAACTGCGTTTCTGTCAAGCCCATTTAGTACACCCATCAATGCAGAAAAGATGTTTTCAGGTGTGTCGGCGTCTATGTATTGCATAATACGTGGATCATAGTAACGACCGCGTATATAATACAAATTAGATTCAGTATCATAATAATAGCCCCTGTACCTGAACGGATTTTGGATGCCTACTGTTGAAGCCAAACTTCCGTCCATGTTTATAAGCTTGCCCCACGCATCATATTGATAAGTTACCACTTCATGGTCGCTGCTGTCCAATAATCCAATTATATCACCTTGTACGTTCGTTTCATAATAATATTTTACGTCGTTCAAAGTCATGTAACATAATTTTCCTGTTGTGTCATAAATAAAATTTAAAATATTTG
>CALLXO010000095.1 GCA_937875645.1 uncultured Clostridia bacterium | reverse complement strand
AATGGACAGCGGCAAAGTGTTGGTTTTGCTGTTTGTATTGCCTATGTGGGTTAACTTTTTAATTAGGACTTTAGCAACAAAGACTATTTTTGAAAGCTTAGGTGTAAGACTGGGGATGGAAACAGTAATTTT
This sequence comes from uncultured Clostridia bacterium, assembly GCA_937875645.1. Classification (GTDB taxonomy): domain Bacteria; phylum Bacillota; class Clostridia; order Christensenellales; family CAG-314; genus SFEB01. Next base: position 7,989 of record CALLXO010000095.1, on the reverse strand, counting down.
TGGTATGGTATATAATTATCTGCCCTTTATGATTTTGCCGCTGCATACTACTCTGTCGGGTATCGACAAAAGCTATACCGAAGCGGCTTATGACCTTGGAGCAGACAATATAACAAGCTTTTTAAAAATCACTTTGCCTTTGTCCCTGCCTGGCATTATTAGCGGAATTACTATGGTTTTTGTACCCACTATCAGCACCTTTGCCATAAGTCAGCTTTTGTCCAACAATCAAATATTGTTGTTTGGCGACAGTATAAACTTAAAATTTAGTCAAGATATGTACGGCGTGGGAAGTGTCATGAGCATAATAATGCTGCTGTTTGTTTTAATAAGCAATTGGATGATAGGCAGATTTCAAGGCAAAACAACGGGAGAAGTAAGGAGGAATATATGGTAGAAAAAAATTTCACAAAGGTTATGAGCCGAATTTACCTTGCTCTTGTTCTGCTTTTTTTGTATGCGCCTATTTTGTGTATCATTGTTTTTTCCTTTTTCAATACCGACTTGTTTACCTTTGAAAAAGGATTTAGTTTCGAAGCGTATACATCAATATTTACCAGCAGCAAAAGTATAGAATTATGGAACGCTATAGGAAACACAGTTTTTATTGCAGTTATTGCAGCTACTGTCAGTACGCTTTTAGGTACTTTTTCGGCGATAGGAATTTTTAATTTGAGTAAGCGTACACGCAGAGCTGTCGAAAACATTAATCAGTTGCCGATAATAAACAGCGAAATAGTTATGGCTGTTTCTTTTATGGTGTTTTTTAGCACCTTTGCTTTTCCCGAAGGTTATTTAAGGCTGATATTAGCACATATTGCCTTTTGCACCCCTTATGTTGTGCTTAACGTAATGCCTCAGCTTACACAGATGGACCCTCATATTTATGAAGCGGCGCTTGACCTTGGTGCAAATCCCAATAAAGCGCTTAGAAAAGTTATGCTGCCCATTTTAAAGCCGGGCATAATAAGCGGTTTTGTATTGAGTTTTACTTTGTCTATGGACGACTTTATTATTACTCAAATAAACAAAGGCAATACCGGTATCGAAACACTCTCCACCTTTATATACGGAGATGCGCACCGAAAAGGCATGGAACCCTTTTGGTTTGCGGTGTTTAGTATGATTTTTGTCTTAATACTGACAATATTGTTAGTAGTTAACTTAAAAAAATCTACCTTAAAGGAGAATAAAAATGAAAAGATTTAAAAGAGTATGTCTATTTGTCGCCCTCACAATGATTTTTGCTGTAGTGGGAGTGCTATTTGCAGGATGTAAACGTTACGACGAAAACTTAATTGCTTACAATTGGGAAGACTACATTTACAGCAAGCAAGATTTGCAGGATGATTTCAACGAATATTACTATGCAAAGACAGGCAAAACGGTAAAGGTAACTTACACTACCTTCGACACCAATGAAACAATGTTAAGTAAGCTTATCAACAGCAATACCGTTGTAGACGTAGTATGCCCTAGCGAGTATGCCATTCAAAAACTACTTGTAAACAACAAACTGCAAAAAATAAACTTACCTGACGAAGAGCCTATAAGCACCTTAAACAATGTTAATTCAGAAATTTACAGCAAAGTAGGTGACGTGTTTTCTAACGAAACAGGCGAAGTGGCAAACATAAACGATTATTATGTGCCTTATATGATGGGTACCCTTGGCATTTTGTATAACGCTGACAAAGTATTGGCAGAAGATTTAGCTCTTGGATGGGGTTTATTGTGGAACGAAAACAACAATCCCGCTCTTGACGGCAAAATTTATATGAAAGACAGTATTCGTGATAGCTATGCGGCGGCAGTTTTATACCTTAAGGAAAAAGGCAATTTGCCCTCTGGCTACGAAACATATTCCGTGCAGGAACTAATCAACGATACCTCTGCCGCTTTGCTTAGCGCAGTGGACACCGTTTTAAGAGATCAAAAATCCAAACTTAAAGGCTATGAGGTGGATTTTGGCAAGCAAGAAATGATTGCCGAAAAAGTGCTTGTAGACCTTGCTTGGTCGGGAGACGCTATGTACGCTATGGAGGAGGCAACGGCATTGGGCAAAAACTTAGATTATTTTGTCCCAGAAATAGGCGGAAACATTTGGTTTGATGGATGGGTTATCCCCACTGTCGCACAAAACAGAACAGCTGCAAGGTCTTTTATCGAGTTTTTGAATCAACCGGAAGTAGCAACAAAAAATATGATAGAAATAGGCTATACCAGCGCCGTGGACAAAATTGTTTTGAAAAATAATCAAGATGTTATTGCTTTATTAGAGGAAGCGAAGTACGATGCGCAGAAGTTTTTTGCAGACGAAATTCGTTACCCAAATTATGCTGACAGTTCTTTAGGTGTTATGAAGGATTTTGGAGAAAGTAACAGTCAAGTGGTTTCTATGTGGGAAGGCATAAAGGGCAGCGATACTAACTTGCAGACACTTTGGATAATTCTTATCGTTTTAGGCGTTGTCGTAATTGGTTTTGCGATAATTTATACTATAAGAAATTCTAAACGCAAAGTGGTAACAAAAAAATAAATGCGAGATGATGCCCATTCAAGTTTTTTACTTCTGGAATAAACAAAGAGACAAATGGCAACTATAATTAATATCACAAATTCAACTTATCAATATATTAAACAACAACCGCAGCAGTTTGCTGCGGTTGTTGTTTAAGGAGCATGTATTAAGAAAAAGCATTTGCATTTAGCTTATACATCAATTTTATTTTACTAATTTTAACGTATCTATAAACTCATCGTTGGTTGCGGTGCAGGTTATCATATCCATAAGCTGCAAGCATGCGTCAAAATTGTCGGCACGGCTAAGTTTGCGGCGTATCAGCCACATTCCTTCCAACTCTTTTTGAGAAAGAAGCATTTCCTCCCTACGGGTACTGCTTTTGCGTAAATCAATAGCGGGGAAAATACGCCTGTCGGATAACTCCCTGTCTAAATGAATTTCCATATTGCCGGTACCCTTAAATTCCTCATAAATAATATCGTCCATTCGGCTGCCTGTCTCCACAAGCGCTGTTGCAAGTATTGTAAGGCTTCCACCCGATATAACACGCCTTGCCGAGCCAAAAAACGCTTTGGGCGTTTCGAGAGCGGCAATGTCCAGTCCGCCGGTAAGAGTACGTCCGGTGACTTCTGCTGTCTTGTTGTAGGCGCGCGCTAAGCGAGTTATGCTGTCTAATAAAATTAAGACGTCCTGACCTTGTTCCACCCTGTGTTTGCAGTTGTTTAAAAGCATTTCCGCAACGGCGGTGTGATGAAAAGGCGTTTGATCAAAAGTACTAAAAACAACTTCCGCATTAGGTACGTTTTCCTTAAAATCGGTAACTTCCTCGGGGCGTTCGTCTATAAGCAAAATAAATACTTTGATTTTGTCCCCGTAGCTTTTTGTGACAGATTGCGCAATTTTTTTAAGTAAAGTCGTTTTGCCAGTTTTAGGCGGAGCAACAATAAGACCACGCTGTCCTAACCCTATGGGAGCAACTAAATCAATAGCACGTAAAGAAAAATCATACCTTTCTGCGCCCTTTTCAAGGCGTATCCGCTCATTTGGATAAGTTGCTTCAAAGTCGTTAAAATAAGGGCGTCTGCCTAACCTGTCGCAAGGTACGTCATTTACCGAATGAATAAAAATTAAGGAAGGTGACTTGCTTCTGTCAAAAAAGCGTGCAGTACACAACAATTGATCGCCTTGACGAAGATTAAAACGCTTTATTTGCTGAGCGCCGACATAAACGTCATTTTTTGACTGATAAAAATTGAAAGTGCGTAAAAACCCATAACCTTCCGGCATAATTTCCAGTATACCTGTTATGGTTATGTCCGCTTCCTTATTGACGGCAGTTTGACCGTTGGAGTCTTCAATTTCTTCCTCAATAGGAGGGACAATATTTATAATTTCTTGTGGCGTTTGCTGCGTTTGAGGTTGAGTGTAACAGTTATTTAATATAAGCGGTTTCTTCTCCGCTTTTTCTGTATTTAATGATATCGGTATATCGGGCGGAACATATTTTATGCCCCTACCTTTTGCAGTAAATACAGGTTTTATAGAACCGTCTTGTATGCCTAAAATGCACATAATAAGTTCGTCCATATTTCTTGAAGTGGGAGATTTAACACCCTTTACCCTCCCTATTAGTCTTAATTGCGATACCAAATTCATCTTTCGTAATTCTTCTTCCGAATAACGGCTATTAAGAATGTTTTCAACTTCCTCTGTTGAAATATGATTGCGTTCGGCAATGGATTTTATGATATCCGCTTCAGCTGTGGTCATGATTACCTCCGAAAATAAAAGAAAAAGATAATAAATAAATCAATACCAAAATATATTAATTACTTATAAAGATTATACCACATTTTTACTATTTGTACACGAATTTGTAAAAATTATTATACTATTTATTTTTAAACAACAAAAATATTGACCTTTTTTACAATACTACTCTTAATTTATCTATTTTTGAATGTTAATTGAACAGTTTATGTTCAAATTTGTCGAATTTAGGCAAAAATAGACGATTTTTTAAATTACATAATTTTTTTATAAAAAAGGCAGTACCTTTGATAGTTACTGCCTAATCAGTTTAATTTAATGTTTATACTACGTAAATAACTTTTTTGTTACATTACCGTATAACCCATTTGCCCGTCCACAATTTTTAATATTTCAATCTCTTTTAAATTTTGCGCATCAATATAAATTAGATAATCATCGCCGCCCGCCGTGCAATGAAATTCATAACAAAATACTTCTTCGTTGCCTTTTGGCACAACTGCCATAAAGTGACGGTTGACTACCAATTCATCGTTTAAAGCTTTCTTTGCGCTCTCTACCGAAGCATACTCAGTAGGTAGCTGGCGTGTTTTATGGTTTGCTATATAACCAAAGGCATCAATACCCACCACTTTGCCGCTGGTGCAATCAACAGCCATTTTTACCATATCGGGATAAAGCAGCGTATCTCCCTCGCGAGAAATCATATTGACATAAACAGTGCCGTCTATTGTTTGAGATACCCACATGGGCTTGACATCATACCCTAACGCTTGCGCCATTTTGGTTGCGACATCGCCGCATTGGTCTTCGGGCAAAGTGCTTCTTGTTGAATCGTTATAAAAATTAGCATTCAATTGAGCAACAGTACCATCACGAGCCGTTTCTAAAGTGTAATTATCTCCGTCAAAAGTGACGTCAAACAAGTATACCTTAGCTCTTGCGGCTACTTCTTCTTTAAACTCCACCTTTGTTAAGTTGTAATCCTTAAAATTTTCTCTTAGTTTTTGCTCTACTTCGCGGTGACTTAATACTTCAACATCAAAAGTTTTTTGTGTCACGCTGTCGCTAAAAGGTCCGTCATACACTAACTGTGGATATTCAAAAGTATTTTCGTTTATATCGTCCATAAAAATAGACATGGTGCGTGAGCCGCCGCTGTCGGTGTTCCAAAGTATAGTGTCATCTTTTTGGCTAATGTTTCGGAAAGATTCGCTCAAGCTGGCGCCAATATTTTTCAAATTTCTTAGATTGCTTTTTTGTTCTTTTGTAAGTCTATCTGAGGAATTCATTTCTTCGCCGATATTTTTGCAATAATCGCTTAACTGATTAAAATACCTTGAAGCGGCATTAACAATATCTTCCTCAGCGGGTAAAGTATTCATATCGGCAACGGAGCTGTCTGCTAAACCTTCCGTTTTTATCAATAGCTTTCTTATTTGGTCGATGTCGTTAGATACTAGTATCTTGCCTAAATTTGCTTCGGTATTTTCTAAGCTGTCGGAGAGACGGTACAAGCTTTGATGATACACGTTGGCTATTTGCCTTTCGTAATAGGAAGAAGAGTTTAAATCCACCTTGCGTGCTTCATGATACCTAAGCCCAAAATAAGTGCTTAATCCTATTGCTAACACAGCCACAATGCTCGTAAACCCTAACCAAACAGATTTGTTTGCACGTCTGTCGGCTATTTTTTCGTTTTGGTGTTCTCTTGCCATATCGCCCTCCTTAAGTGCAGAAAACGTGCTTGCCTATTGTAACTATAATAGGGCGAGAACGTATCCATGCATTTGTTGCAGTTCGTGGATTGTAATAATAAATGCAACCGTAAGTGGGGTCCCAACCGTTTAACGCATCCTGAGCTGCACGTGTGCATTCGTCATTTGTACCAATGTTTATTTGACCGTCAGAAACAGCGGTAAAAGCGCCGGGCTGATATATTACTCCACTAATAGTGTTGGGGAAACTTGATGACTTTACACGGTTTAAAACAACCGCCGCAACAGCTACCTTACCTGTATAACTCTCCCCTCTTGCTTCGCCATAAACTGCACAAGACAACAAGTACAAGTTACTGCTACTAGTGCCTCCGCCAGTCGAGGGTGTTGCAGTAAGCCTTATTCCGATTGCCGCAGCCGTTCTGTTGCCGACAATTCCATCAGCGACAAGTCCGTTTCTACGCTGAAAATACATTACCGCAGCAACGGTTTGACTGCCGTAAATGCCGTCTACAGCACCGAAGTAATAACCCCAGTTTTTTAATCTTGTCTGTACCGTTCTGACTACACTGCCTGTACTGCCTCGTCTAAGCACAGCGGCGCTAACTGTCGGACAAACTGCCAGCGTAACAATCAGGCACAACACAACAGTTGCGGCAACAACCGTAATCCATTTTTTTGTGCTCATTTTACCTCCATATAAAAATACGATTTTACCTTAGTTTAAAGCAAAATCGTGTTTTTATACCGTTATTTATTATGTTGTCAGTTGCTGTGTTTTCTTTTAAAATTTTCGATAATCTCTTTTATTTTAGAAACATATTGAATAGAATTTTCGCCTGTATTGCTGCTCTCTGCATTTACAAAACAAAGAGGCGGATATACCACACACCACCAATTGTCGCCACGCCCATCGCCTAAATCAATAATTAAAGCATCATACACTCCCCTTTTGAGCACAAAACCGTCGTAACTCCTTGTGGGAAAATTTTCCTTATTTAATTTTGCGCTTGCGCCGTAATCAAAACCGTTGGCTACTAATACACTTTTTGCCAACTCACTTAACCTTGCTAAATGGCAAGAAATAATTGTCTGCGCTTTATTTTTGTCTGTCGCATCCGCCAAATAAGGAGCCAAATACTCAACAATAGCCGTCCTTACCTTATACTTTACTGTCTGGTCAGCTTTACCGTTAGAATGCGCCCTTATATGAATTCTCAGGTAATGAGTACTATCGGCTTTAGTTTGGCTATTAAACATTACGCAGCCTAAAACAATAATGACAAACAGCATAAATGCACTAATAACTATCTTTTTCAAAACAAATCTCCTATTTATGTCAGTATTTTTGACATAAAAAATTAAGTTAACGTTGTTTTGATTAAAATTAAAAAGGAATAATGTCCTTTTTTGTCAAAGACGGTTTTTTAGTCCGCATAATACTTTTATTGCATATGCTTATAAGTCTAATTGCTTGATTTCTCTTACCAAATTGTCCACCAGCAGTTTATAGCCTTTTTGCGAAAGATGTATTCCGTCAGAGCCGTAAAGAGAGTCAAACTCATGATTGTTCAAAAAGAATTTGCGGATATTTATAAACTTCGATTGTGTTTCTTCCGCCGCTTTATGAAGTATCTCGTTATAATTTTCCTGCCACATATATAAAATTTGTTTGCTTTTTAACCATAGCAAAATTTTTTCGCCGTCACCCAAACGGCTTATAGTGGTAAAATATCTTTCGATATGCAAAGGAATCAAACTGATAATTAGCGGCGTTACCCCTCGAGCTTTAATATCGCTTATTATTGTTTTCATGTTGGCAAAGTAGACCTCTTCTGTTACAGAGGGGGAATTTTTTTTATCCCAATTGTCAGCAATTTGTTTCCAATCAAAATTACAATCGTTGCCGCCAAGAGAAATTATGGCAATTTCTGGCGCAGGGTTGTGACTTATCGCATCAATGTGTATTTTCCGCTC
>CALLXO010000094.1 GCA_937875645.1 uncultured Clostridia bacterium | reverse complement strand
GCGCCGTATGTGTAATAAAAATGCTCTCATCCTTGCCAAAAAACATAACTTCGTGGCGTCCGACTTCCGAACCTCCCCTTATGCTAAAAACTCCTACATCCTTAGTATCTCTTTTGCCCATGCCTTGCCTGCCGTACACAAAGTTTGCGTTTGGGCGTATTTCCTTTATTGTGTTTGCAAGTTTTTTGGCTGTACCACTGGGACTGTCTTCCTTTAAATTGTGGTGAGTTTCTACTATTTCCACATCAAAATCCTTTAGTTTAGGTAAAATTACCTTCAACGCCATATCCAAAATATTAACGCCAATGCTGAAATTTGCGCTCCTTAAAACAGCAACTTTTTTTGATAACTCTTCCACCGCTTTTTCCGTATTTTCATCATACCCCGTTGTAGCCAAAACCGCAGGTGTCGAGGAAGCAACACAAAATTCTTTTATCATATCAAAGTTGTCTTTATGCGAAAAATCAATTAGACAATGAACTTTTTCTCTTATATCATACAAGCTTTTTTTACTGTCGCTCAGATTTTGCCCCACAACTCCCACGACAGAAAAACCCATTTTTTCTGCAAGGTTTTTTACAGCACAACCCATCGCCCCATCGCCTACTATTATTATTTTCATACATTCACCTCTATTTTTAATCTGTTAATTTCCTCAAACAACAATTTAGCCGCGCCCTCACTCATATTATACAGCGGCAAACGGCATTGACCCACATCAGCACCCAAATAATTTAATGCAGCCTTTACGGGGATTGGGTTTGTTTCCTTAAACAGCAAATTAATTAAATTTAGGTATTTAAGCTGAATCTCCAAAGCCTTTTGTGTTTCGCCCTCAAAAAACAAGCGCACCAAACTAGCACATTGACGGGGCATTATATTTGCCCAAACGGAAATTACCCCTAAAGCACCAATGCTCAGCATTGGCACTATTATATCGTCGTTGCCGCTGTACATACAAAAGCTGTCACAAAGCAGAGTGGCAATTTTTAGTGAATAACTTATGTCGCCGCTTGCTTCCTTAATAGCGCAAATGTTTTTGTGCTCTTTTAATTGCGCCATCGCTTCGTATTGGATATTTATTCCCGTACGGCTGGGTACATTATACATAATAATAGGTTTGCTAACAGCATCGGCAATAGTGGAAAAATGCTTAATCATACCTTGCGTATTTGTTTTGTTGTAATAAGGAGTAATAACAAGCAAAGCGTCACACGTTTTTTCAAACTTTTTGCTCTGAAGGACAGCGTGAGAAGTATCATTGCTTCCGCTACCCACAATATAAAATGTGCGTTTGTTTATTTTTTCTGCCGCAAAGTTCACAAGCTGCTCTTTTTCTTTTTCGCTTATTGTGGGACTTTCACCTGTTGTACCCAGTATTACAATGCCGTCAGTACCCTCATTAATATGCCATTCTATAAGCTGCTCTAATTTTTTATAATCTATATTATTGTAAGTATCAAAAGGCGTTACAAGCGCTACAATGCTGCCTTGCGGTAGAATGCCGTTAAAATTAATGTTTTTCATTACTCCTCCTTAAATCTTCCTTCAAAAACAAAATTAGCTCCCCCTGTAAGAAAAACCTTTTCGCCAATAATTTCTGCAAGCAAATTACCTTGTTCAAAACAAACATCCATTGTCTTTTCTGTATAACCTAACTTATAACACACCGCGGCGCTTGCAGCGGCACCTGTACCGCATGCCTTTGTCCAACCCACTCCCCGCTCGTATGTTTTTAATGCTATATTTTTTTTATCTCTCAAAGTAACAAAATCCACGTTAGTTTTTTCTTTAAACAGCGGGTGACTACAAATTTCTTCCGCATAATCCGTTAAGCCATTGTCATTTATTAAAACTGCGTGAGGCACACCCAACTTAACAAACCAAATACAAGCTTTTATATTTTTTAAAGCTAACTGCTGTCCCCAAAAGGATATTTCGCCTTTAAGCCCTATATTTAAGCCGTATGTAACAACGTCGCCTGCAAAAAAGGTGCACAAAAAGGGATTTTCGTCTTTTACTATTACTTCTTTTGCCCCGTCCTCCGCCAAGACCATAAACTGTTTTTCCTTTTTGCCCTTTAAGCCACAATAAGCCGCTAAGCACCTTATGCCGTTTCCGCACAAAACAGCACAACTCCCGTCTGCATTGAAATAATGCATTTTGGGACTTATAACAGCGTCCTCTACCGCTATCAATCCGTCAGCGCCAATGCCGGTATGCCTATTGCACAATTTTTTGCTTAATGCGCAGTAGTCTATCCCCTCTAAGTAATCGACTAAAACAAAATCATTACCCAACGCCTCATATTTGCAAAAAGAAATCATATTTTACCCCTTTCTTCGTTTGAATATCAATATAAGAAAAGCGTTAAGATATACTTTTGAATTGAAAAGAATGCCCTCATCGCTCTCCTTAATATGTTATGCCGGATATCGCCTATATTAAACTATTAACAAAAAAATTCAATGAAATATGAGTAAGAATTGACCGTTTTTAATAAAGCCAAATTTACTTACATAATAATAATTATTTTCAAATACAAAAAAGTACCGCTTTTTGTGCGATACTTTGTTGTTGTTTAACGGTTTTTGTGTAAATACTATTTTTGTGTCGAATGGGCTATAAAGGTCAAGTGGTCGGCAGCACGCTCAAGGTTGCTAACAAGGTTAATAAACACTCCGCTGCTGTCTGGTTGGCACACGCCTTGATTAAGCCTGCAAATATGCCCCTCAATAAGTTGCTTTTTGTTGAGGTCTATTTTTTCCTCAATTTCGTCCACTTTTCGAATAATTTCTCTGTCCGCTTTAAACAATGCTTTTATGCTATATGTGTAAAGCTCCTTTATGTTAGTAAACATTTCCGCCAACTGTTTTTTGACATCGTCGCTAAAAACCAAATTTTCATTTATGGATTTTTCGGTATATTTGACTATGTTGTCTGCAAAAGAATTTATACGCAGAATATCGTTTATATTGTGATGCATATTATTTACCGTTTCTTCTTCTGCAATGCTAATGTTTTTTGCGCTTATTTTAACAAGATAATCTACCATTCTGTTGCCTAATTTTTCCACTTCATCAGTGATGCTATTAACTTTCTCAAAATGGTCCGATTCCAACTCTATAAAACCGTCAAAAGCTAATGAAAGATTGCCAAAAGCGTGATCCGCCATTACCTTAGCTTCCTTATTTATTTGCGCTAAAGCAATAGAAGGAGTTTTAAGCAACCTTTCGTCAATAAAGCCCGTTTGCTTAGCGGCAACTTTATCCTTAACTAAAAGTGTAGAAAGTTTTACAAATACCTTAATAAAGGGTACAAATAACATAGCGCACACAACATTAAAGAAGGTATGGAACATTGCGATTTGTGTACCAGGTAAGCCGGCAAACCATTTTACGAAAGTCTGCTCATAAAAGCCTCTCCAACAAAGCAACAAAATCATAAAGAACATCGCGCCAAAAACGTTAAACATAAGGTGAATTAAACTGGCACGTTTAGCGTTTGCCGAAGCACCTATAGCACTTATTAACGCCGTTACGCAAGTACCGATATTTGTGCCTAAAATAACATACAAAACGCTGTTGCCCCCGTTACCTATTATTAATCCCGCAGCCGCCATTGATATAACAATACTGGTAATTGCGCTGCTACTTTGAACAATTGCTGTGGCAAGCACGCCTAATAATAAAAGCAAAAAGGGGTTATTAATACTCTGCAAAGCTGTAGTTACTACGCCACTTTCCTTAAATATATCCATACTGCCTTGCATAAATTGCATACCAATAAATACAAGACCCAATCCGCCTAAAGCTAAACCTAAAGTCTTTACCTTATCTTTTTTTCCAAACAACGCCATTGCCGCACCTACAAAAGTGAGCAGCATTAAAGGCTTCATAATATCGATGCTTTGCAATGCCGCTATTTGAGCGGTTATTGTAGTACCTATATTACTACCCATTATTACTGCCGCTGCTTGTGTCAGGTTCATTATGTTTGCGTTTACAAAGCCAACCACCATAACGGTAACTATGCCGCTTGCTTGTAATATTGCTGTAGACATAGCTCCTACACCCACGCCTACCAAAGGCTTATCAGTAGTTTTAGCAAAAAGCCTTTTTAATCCTCTGTTGGCTAATTTGCTCATTCCATCCGATAATAATTTAAATCCTAATAAAAACGCGCCTAACCCCGCCAATAATTCGGCTATGGCATAAAAAATATCCATAATTTTTTTCTTATTTCTCCTTTCTCTTCGTAATGTATAATATATATTTCTCGTTAGCGGGTACTCACTCCTGCCACGTTGTTGTAGTTATTATGCTTTTTATTTCAATTAAAAAGCGGAAATAAACGAAATCTAATAGCTCTTCGCTTAAATTCCCTTTATGTTCCGCTGCTGCCAAATCCGCCCTCTCCCCGTGTTGTCTGAGTCAGTTCCTCTGCTCCCTCAAAATTTGCTTTTACGACGGGGGTAATAACAAGCTGAGCAATTCGTTGTCCGTTAGATATTTTTTGGCTTGTATCTGAATGATTAAACAAAGCTACCATTATCTCGCCTCGATAATCGCTGTCAATTACTCCCACTTTGTTTGCAGGCGCTAAACCGTTTTTGCACGCCAGTCCGCTACGGGCGTAAATTAAACCCACATAACCGTCAGGTATTTCGATACTAATACCAGTATGCACAAACGCCGTATTAAACGGAGGTATTATTATATCCTTTTCGCTTAAACAAAACAAATCCGCCCCCGCACTAAAATTGGTAGAATAAAGGGGGATTATTGCGTCCTTATGAAGTTTTTTTGTTTTTATTATCAATTATATATACTCCTATTTTTTGGACAGAATTGTTATATCAACAATAACAGCAAAGGTATTGTCACTACGCAAATTAAAGTAGAAAGCAATACACAGTTTGCCGCCGATTTCTGTCCTTTGCCGTACATTTCGGAAAGGTTAGATACCACCGTTGCCGACGGGCAACAACTTAGTATAAATATAGCCGACTTAACCTCTGTGCCGATAGGCAAAAACCAAAGTAAAGCCAAAGTAAACAGCGGCAATATTATCAATTTTACGCCAGAAGATAAGTAATTCCGCCAATCGCAGAAAAGTTCTTTTGGCTTTACTAAAGCCAGCCGCATACCTAATATTATCATGCTCATAGGCGTTGTCATCTTGCCCAGTAGCGTTACTATTTCCTCTATCTCTATAGGAAGCTTTGTGACGGTAAAAAACAGCGGCAAAGCAATCAGCAGCGTAAGTATCGGCGGATTTAGTACTAATTTTTTTAGAGAAAAAAATTTTTTGTCCCCTGTCAACACAAAACTGCCTAAAGTCCACGCCAACAAGTTTAAACTTATGATAAATACCGCCGAATAAGCCAACACATCGGGACTGTTGGGCAGGAGTTTTTCTAACAACGGCACGCCGAAAAACCCAACGTTGCCAAATACCGCCGCTATTGATGCAACTCTATATCCTACGTTGTCAAAGTGTTTTTTAAGAAAAAGCCATAAGAAAAATATCAATATTACTTGTACGCTTATGCTTATGGCAAACACTATACCCATATTTTTAAAAAGTAAAGGTGTATATGTTGCTTTGTTAAAGCTGTACAGCGACAAGCAAGGTTGAAAAACAAACAAAAGAAGCTTAGCAAAGGAAGCTATGCCCTCCTCCTTAACGGCTTTTGTTTTAATTAACAAATATCCCGGTAAGGCATAAATGAGCATTGTAATGACAGCAATAGTCGTTGTGGTAAAATCCATTTATAGTCCCTCTTTAACAAGCTCGCCGTCATCTTTTGACAGTAGATAAGACTTGTTTTTGCCTATGCTTTTGTTAAACTTCCCCTCAACAAAGACAAGTGCACTGTTGTTACTAATAGCATAAGCGTAAGGATAATCACTTTTTAAAAACGCCTCATCAAATTCTGCACGGTTGTCATAATGAGGACAAGCCAAACCGTCTAAAATATTTAAACCCTGCATAAATTTATATTCGCCGCTTTCTCCGCTAATTATATCAAAGTCACTGTAAACATCTTTAAACCAGCATATAGCCCCCGCGGATAAACCGGTTAGCACAACTCCTCTATTGTACGCATCAATTATAAGGTTTATTATGCCGCTTTTATGCCACGTTTCTATCATAAACTTTGTGTCTCCGCCGCCTACGTAAAGGAAATCGGCTTTTTTAAATTTTTCCGCTATATGCAAATAATCCATTTCGCCGTAAACGGTAAGAGCCACATCAGCTTTTATATCAAATACCGAGGTATAAGTCTTTCGGAAACTGTTGAAGTAAGGCATACTGTCATGACTTGCTGTGCCTAAAAACAATCCGCAAGGACGCCTCTCTCCTGTACGGCTTTTTATTAACTCTGCTATATATCTGTCAATCTCTAACGTTTCTTTTGTTTTTATTTCACCGCCGCCAATTGCGACAATAATCTTTTCCATACGTAGTTCATTTTATCAAAAAGGTGACGTTAAAGCAAATAAAAATGCAACAAAACAGTAAATGTGTTATAATAAATTAGGAGGGAAATATGACAACAGAACAAATTTTAAATAGTCAACGAGCATTTTTTAAAAAAGGCGAAACTTTTGACGTGGATTTTAGACTCACCCAACTAAAAAAACTCAAGCAATCTATTTGCGAAAATATGCGTCCTTTGGTGCAAGCGTTTAAAGAAGATTATAACAAATGCGAGTTTGACGTGTACAGTACCGAAGTAGGCATGGTGATGCACGAACTTAACTATATGATAAGAAACATAAAAAAATTTGCCCGTCCACGCTATGTCTCCACCAGTCTAATTAATCTTTTTAGCCGAGCAAAAATTGTAAGCGTGCCTTTAGGTGCTGTTCTTATTGTTTCCCCGTGGAATTATCCTTTTCAGCTAACAATGTGTCCTGTAATTGGAGCAATGGCAGGAGGCAATACGCTTATTATTAAGCCGAGCAGCAAGACGCCGCGAGTGAGCGAGGTTATAGCAAAAATAATGTCGGTATTTGACACAGAGTACGCTTATGTCAATTGTAACAGAGATGAGGGATTGTTTGATTTAAAATTTGATTTTATGTTTTATACCGGCGGCAGTGAGTTTGCAAAAAAGATAAGGGAAAAACAAGCAAAATATCTAACACCTTGTATTTTAGAATTAGGAGGCAAGTCCCCTTGCATAGTTGATATTGACGCAGACATAGACTTAGCGGCAAAAAGGATAGCTTGGGGCAAATTTTTAAATGCAGGTCAAACTTGTGTCGCTCCTGATTATTGCGTCCTTCACGAAGATATAAAAAAAGATTTTGTTGAAAAGCTATTTTATTACATTAAAAAGTTTTATTATGATGGCGAAGCGTTAAGTGATGACTTCCCTTATGTCATAACAAAACAAAAAATTGATGAGATAACAAAACTGATAGAAGGCGAAAAAATCTTGTTTGGTGGCAAAATTGACGGGCGCAAAATGGAACCTACGGTATTAGGCGACATAACCTTTGACAGCGCTATTATGCAAGAGGAGATTTTTGCACCGGTATTGCCTATTTTAGAGTTTAATAAACTTACTGACCTTTTAATGCAGCTTGAGGAAAGGGAAAAGCCCTTAGCCTTCTATTATTTTAGCAAAAGCACCGCAGCGGGCAAGTATATAGCGCAAAACACAATAAGCGGCGGAGCTTGTATAAATGATACCTTAATGCATCTGACGGAAATTAATTTGCCTTTTGGCGGCGTGGGGGAAAGCGGATACGGTAGTTATCACGGCAAAAAAAGTTATGACGCTTTTGTTCATTAGTTAAGGGAGATAGGGAAATAGAATTAAAATATCCGCCTTACAATAAAAGCAAACTTACCTTTATCAAAAATTATTTTAAAATAGACGATAGATAAAATATGCTTTTTTAACCAATGCGCTATTAGTTATTAACTGGAGGCGCATTTTTTAGTGAAATTTTTTTGAAAAAAAATAATAGCAGTTAATAAAATATTGACAAGATAAAAATAAAAATTTATAATAATTTTTGTTAGCTATCTAACAACTTTTGAAATATTAATAATCGGGAGAAAAATGGAAAACCAAATAGGGATAAAGATAAAAAAACTATCTAACCTCATGCGAAGACGTATGGTTAACAGTCCAGTATTAAAGGAGATTAATTCTATTACGGGGATGCACGGTTGGATTATAGGACATATTGCTAATCACGGCAAAGTTTATCAGCGTGATTTAGAGCGGCAATTTAATATAAGACGAAGCACCGTCACCAAATTTCTTCAAGCGATGGAAAACAATGGTTTGATAAAGCGTGTTAAAGTGCAGGAAGACGCGCGATTAAAACTTATTGAGTTGACAGACAAAGCAAGGGACATTCATAAGCGCATACAGGAGCAAATTGCACAAACAGAAAATGTTTTGCGAAAGGGATTGACACAAGAGGAAATAAACACACTTAATGTATTGTTTGAAAAATTGTCAAAAAATCTTATTGAAGACAGCGGGGAGGATACTGTTAAATGTTAAAACTTATCAGCCGTTTTAGACTTAAGGAATGGCTCGGAGTGTTGTTGTGTGCCCTACTTATTGTAGGCAGTGTATATTTTGACTTAAGGATTCCCGAATATACCAAAGAAATATCTCGGCTTGTGCAGTCGGAGGGACACACAGTAAATGAGATTTGGGCAGTGGGTGCAAAAATGCTACTATTAGGGTTAGCGTCTTTAGGTGTGGCAATTATTACCGGATTACTGTCCGCTTTGATTGCTGCAAATTTTTCTAAACGAATACGAAATAGTTTATTTGACAAAGTTCAATCCTTCAGTTTGGAGGAAATAAAAAAGTTTTCTACAGCAAGTTTAATAACACGCAGTACCAACGACGTAACACAAATTGCTATGGTTATTGCTATGGGATTGCATGTCTTGATAAAAGCGCCCGTAATGGCAGTATGGGCAATGGCGAAAATCAGCGTTAAAAATGTAGGATGGACTACAGCAACAGCAGTTGCTTTGGTTTTTATGATATTTTCTATAGTAATAATTATGATTATCGCCGCACCAAGGTTTAGAAAAATGCAGCGATTGATTGACGACGTAAACCGTGATTTGAGAGAAAATCTGACAGGATTAAAAGTTGTACGGGCATATAACGCCGAAAATTTTCAAGAACAAAAATTTGAACAAAGCAACAGTAATCTTACTAAAAACTCATTGGGAGCTTTTAGGGCAGTAGTATTTATGAATCCTTTAATTAATATGGTGCAAAACGGATTGACACTTGCTATTTATTGGTTGGGGGCATCTATAATAAATTCGGCGGCTGATGCGCTGTCAAAGATAGGATTGTTTGGTGATATGATAACTTTTAGCGCTTATTCGACGCAAGTTATTATGTCTTTTCTGATGATGACCTTTATTTTTATGTTTATGCCTCGTGCCAACGCTTCGGCGGTAAGAATAAACGAAGTACTTAATACCCAAACAAAAATAAGCGACGGCATTTTAACGCAAGGAGCGGAAAAAAACGGAGAAGAAATAACAGGAGAAGTGGAATTTAAAAACGTATCCTTTAAGTATCCCGATGCTCAGGAATGCGTTTTAGAAAACATTAGTTTTGTAGCTGACAAAGGCGAAACAGTTGCCTTTATAGGAAGTACAGGCAGCGGAAAAAGCACACTTATAAATTTGGTGCCTCGTTTTTACGATGCAACAGAGGGCGAAGTATTAATTGACGGCGGAAACGTTAAGCATTACACACAAGAGGCTTTGCGCAATAAATTAGGATATGTACCGCAGCAGGCTGTCCTTTACGGCGGAACGGTTAACGACAATATTGCTTTTGGTGACAACGGACAGGAAAATCCCACAGAGGAAGAAATTTTGCAAGCAGCTAAAGTTGCCAAATGTGCAGACTTTATTCAAAAAATGCCTGACGGTTTCAACAGTCATATAGCGCAAAACGGAGCAAATTTAAGCGGCGGACAAAAACAGCGTATATCTATAGCAAGAGCAATTGCCCGCAAGCCAGAAATTTACATTTTTGATGATAGTTTTAGTGCTTTGGACTTTAAAACAGATAAGGAATTACGGAACGCATTAAAAAAACATACGGTAGGAGCGACGCTCTTGATTGTAGCGCAGCGTGTTGGCACAATAATGGATGCTGACAAAATAGTCGTTTTGGAGCAAGGCAAAATGGTAGGGATAGGGACGCACCAACAATTATATAAAACATGCGAGATTTACACACAAATAGTCAATTCGCAGTTGTCGATGGAGGAAACTTATGAAAGAAAATCAAACAAATAAAATTCCCTCTTCATCAACTGGAAGACCTGTTCGTCCTCCTATGAGAGGACCTATGCGCGGCGGCGTAGGAATGGCAGAAAAGCCAAAAGACTTTAAAAAAGCAATTGCACGCTTGTCGACGTTTAGCAAAAAATATATCGCTGTTTTGCTTTTAGCTACTCTTTTAGCAATAATAAGCGTTATTATGATAATTTTAGGACCACAAAGAGTACAAAAAATAACAGAACTTATTGATATGGGAATAAAAAGCGGAAGCATAGACTTAGTACAGATATCGAGGTTGTGTATTACTTTAATTATCCTTTATTCAATAAGTTTGGTGACTCATATTATCCAGGAGCAAATATTTGTCAACGTCACACAAAAAATAACAAAAAGCTTGCGCAGCAAAATTTCCGGCAAAATAAACAGACTGCCTTTAAGTTATTTTGATACTACCACTTTTGGAGACGTATTGAGCAGAGTTACAAACGATGTGGATACTATAGGGCAAACATTTCAAAACAGCTTACCCGTATTTGTCCGCCAGAGTGTTTTCTTTGTTGGGTCACTC
>CALLXO010000093.1 GCA_937875645.1 uncultured Clostridia bacterium | reverse complement strand
AGCAACACAATCGCTGTCAAAAATTTGTATTTCCTTTTGACTTAGCAACGCGCCAACTATACTTGTCATTACAATTCGGTGGTCATTTGTTGTGGGGATAGTTTTGCCCCCAATAAGCATTCCTTTGCCCATTACCCTCAATGCATTGCCGTCATAACTCGCCGTTACGCCAAAAGCGTTTAATACCTCTATTGTGGACTTTATTCGGTCAGACTCCTTAAACTTTAGCTCCGCAACGCCCTCAAATACGCTTTCACCCTCTGCTAAAGTCGCCGCTAAACAGACAATAGGTATTTCGTCAATCATTACTGCGCTTTGCCGCATATTGCTTTTAAAGGGCTTAATCTCACTTGGAAATACTTTTATGTCGGCAAACTTCTCTCCGTTTTTTTCCTTTTCCTTTGTTAAAACAATTTTTGCACCACTACTAATCAGCATATCCAAAAACGTCCTTCGAGTAGCATTGATGCCAACTTTTTTTAGTGTTATGCCTTTTTTTAATCCTGCTGTCAAAAAATATGCCGCTGTAGAAAAATCATTAGGAACAAAAACACGCCCTCCCTTTAGTTGGCTTTTAGTCACCTTAACAACTCCCCCGCTGCTACTTATATTTGCACCAAAATGTTTTAACGCTATTTCGGTGTGGTCACGTGTAGTTATACTTTCAGTAACTACCGTTTCCCCTGTTGCAAATAAACCCGCAAACAAAATTGCGCTTTTTACCTGCGCCGAAGCAATGGGCATTTTATAGTTTATACCCATTAACTTTGACGGAAAAACCTTAAACAAACAATTTGGCTGTTTTTCAATATTGGCTTTCATTTGTTTAAGAGGAGCAATTACCCTTTCCATAGGGCGGTTAGTTAGGCTTTCGTCACCGATAAAAGTAGCTGTAATATTTAATCCGGCAACAACGCCTGACATTAGCCTTGCCGTTGTACCGCTGTTAAAGCAGTTTAGCGTCACATTTGTGTTTGGCTTTTTTATTGGCGTAACCGTTACCTTTCGACCTTCAAAAACAAATTTTGCACCAAGAGTTGTCAGACACTCTGCTGTTGCCAACGTATCCAAACTTATATTTGCGTTGGTAATAACGCTTTGTGAAGAAGCCAAAGCGGCGCAAATAAAATAACGATGAGTTATAGACTTATCGCCGTAAGGCAAAGTGACAAAACTAATTTTCTTTTTCGGAGATACATACATCGCTAAAAAAACCTGCCAGTTGATTTTTATCTAACCACCTAAAAGTATAATCGAAATGGGGCAGAGCAAACACAAATCCGAGTTTTTCCCCTTGACTTTTTTTGTCAGACATACAAATATTAATTATTTTATCTGAATCGATAATGCTTATTGGCTTAAAATATTCCAAAACAAATTGCGTAACAAAAGAGCAAAATTCTTTTGTAATAACTCCTAAATACTCCGCCAATTTTGTTTCGTAATATATACCGTTTAAAACGGCTATGCCGTGCGGCAATTTCTGATTTAACTCAAAAGCGTGTCCGAAGGTATGCCCCAAATTAAGTTGACGCCGCATTAACTCATCCTTTAAGTCGCAATTAACCACTTGTTCCTTAAATAAAACGCACTTTTTAATAAGAGAA
>CALLXO010000092.1 GCA_937875645.1 uncultured Clostridia bacterium | reverse complement strand
GTATTCCTTGTATATTTTTTGGACTTTTTTTGCATAATTAACATATTCTTCATAATGGGGAGAAACCACCACCAAGGCGGGGCATTTTTTGCGCGCCTCAACTATTGTTTCGCCAGTAGTCACTCCTGCCGCCTTTGCAAGTGTGTTTTTTGCCAAAACAATACCGTGTCTGTGCTTTTGATTTCCGCAGACGGCTACATATTTACCCTTTAAACTAGGGTCAAGCACACACTCCACTGAGGCAAAAAAATTATTTAAATCACAATGCAATATCGTACGTTCGTTCATATGTAAATTATAAAACAACTGTACAAATATGTCAATTAAAGGAGACAAAATGTTGTTGGAAGACTTAAGGAAAGACTCCGAAATAAAAAATATGCTGACACGTGCGGAAACTCAGCTCGAAGTCATGGGATATACCGAACACAGTTACCGCCATATAAATATAGTTTGCAACAGGTTAGAAAAAATATTGCGAGCCGTAGGGGCGAGCGAAAAGGAAATAGAAATCGGAAAAATAGCGGGGTATTTGCACGATATAGGCAACTGCGTAAATCGCAAAGACCATTCACACAGCGGAGCGATATTGGCGTATTTTTTGCTTACAAAAAAAGGTATGAGTTTTTTGGATGCCGCCGAGGTGATGCAGGCGATAGGCAACCATGACGAAGAGACGGGGCAGGTTTCCACTGTTATTTCCGCCGCGTTAATTTTAGCGGACAAATCTGACGTGCACCGTAGCCGTGTGCGCAGGCTAAAAGTGGACAAAAACGGTCTGTTGGACAAAAATGATATTCACGACAGAGTTAACTATGCCGTAGTAAAAAGCGACTTGCTGGTGGATAAGGATAATAAAAAAATAAAATTTGTATTTGAAATTGATAAAACAATATGTTCGCCCATGGATTATTTTGAAATTTTTTTGGACAGAATGAAAATGTGCCGTGTAGCCTCCGCATACTTGGGCTATGATTTTCAGCTACTAATCAACAGCTTCGAATTGGCTTAAGGATAAAACGTTGTCTGCGGAGAGCGAAGAGTATTGCGTATTATTGCCAACAATATGAAAAAACTGTTTATTTATGAATTTTTGTCATAACGATGTTATTATACATTATACCAAAGTGCAGCACCAAATTTGTAAAATAATGTGGTATAATAAATAATAAGCATTATAAAATAATTAATTGTGCTTGTAATAAACAATTAATAACAATCAGATAAGAATCAATAAGCTTAAGTAAAAGAAAATAGCTTATATCGGAATGTTTCTCATTCTGACACTTTTGGAGCATACGGATTTTTAATATTTTCGTCGAATGAAATAACAAGTTTTAAATTTTGTTTAATACCTAAGAAAAAGCAGAAAGAGTGAAATAGCAAAAAAATAAAAATAGGGTGGTGGTGCTGTATGAGGTTGATTGCATTAGTTTGGCTTAAAACTAATAAGCGTCATATTTTACCAAAAAAACAAAATACGTTTTAATACATTACAATTTTTTTAGAATAAAATATAAGGAGAACATATTATGAAAACATTAAACAAAAGCATTATTTGCATGGCATTAGCGTTTATGCTTATAGTAGCAGTCGCAATGCCGTTAGTAGGCGGTATGTCAAAGGCATACGCACAAGGAGACCCACCATATGATAATCTCTACTATTTTAGCGATTATAATTTGAGTGCAAGTTTTTATAACGGCTTTATAAGTGATATTGTTGACGAATATGAAAATTATTACGAGACAACATTAAACTGTTATTTTAATTATTGGGAAAATTTTATTGTTGAGGTTAATAATTATTTTACCGCACAACAGTTTAATTACATAGATAATTCGTTTGTAATTTTTGAAATGAGGAAGGAATTGAGGGAGGAACCAGATATCAGAAACAGGACTGTTTTTGTTGATATCTTATACGATACTTTTAGCGTATTAAAAACAAACGGATGCAAAATTATGTTTATATGCGGTACAGAGGAAGCAAGGTTTAATGACCCAGACCCCGATCTTTACTTGCACCGTTCTGATAACTATAATGCATTTTTAGATTTTGTGGATATACATATAAATATAGATATGTTTATGGTCTTTTTTGATACTATTTTAACTCATATAGAAAATGATTGTGGTTTAGAACAAATACGTGATTGTACAATTATTCTTGATAATAGCTTGTCAAGCGATTCATCGTGGGGGTTTCTTGCTGTATGGCTTTTCCCGTATATTAGAATGAGATACGAAGATGAGTTTAACCCATATGATTCCATTGAAGATATACTGCAATGCGGCAATATTCAAATTATTTGTCATATAGGCGGCAATGCTTTTTTCAATATATCTAATGGAACAACGTTTGATTACGAAAATTCTACATTTTATCAATACATACAAAACGAAAATGTATATACAATTGGTACA
>CALLXO010000091.1 GCA_937875645.1 uncultured Clostridia bacterium | reverse complement strand
GTATCGGGGACAAGGAAAAAAATAATGGCGTACTGATCCTGCTTTGCCCTAATGAAGGTCAAGTGTATGTGGCCGTTGGACGAGGGCTCGAAGGCGCACTCAATGATGCAAAAGTTGGACGAATCATCGACCAGTTTGCCTTACCGGATTATAAGAACAAGGAGTTTGATTCTGGTACACATGAGCTGTATAAGGCAGTTCTATCGGTCGTCATGGAGGAATATGGGCTGGAAGGACTAAACGGATATGAAGTACAGCCTGAAGAAGAAAAAGGCGGCAGCCCATTCGGAATTTTGCTGGCAATTCTGATATTCGCGCTGTTTATGGGCGGGGGCGGCGGACTGCTGTTTGGCAGACGGCGTATACTTTTGTTTTTTTGAAAAATGCGCCCGACGCAACCGGCGAAGAGCCCGCAACTATGTATTATGCGCAAGGCGAAGTATTTAGATTGCCATTTAGTCCCTATACAAGAGAGGGCTACCGTTTTGAAGGTTGGACAGAAACAGAGGGAAGCGATTTGCTTTTAGGTAACTCTAAATACACCGTACAAAACAAAAACACAGAGTTTAACGCTGTATGGACACGTATTTATTCTGTCAACTTTTTAAGCGGCGCTAAAACCGGTCAAAATGTCAGCGGCAGCGCGCCTGTTATCACCCCGCGCGAAAGCGGTCAGAGTATTAAGTTGCCCCAATGCAGTTTTAGAATTTCTGGTTACGAGTTTACCGGTTGGACAGTGGACGAAGACGTATATAATGTTGGCGACACTTACACAGTAACAGAAGACGTGACCTTTACTGCCATGTGGGAAAAATCCAGCACCACAAGCGACGAAAACTTCTCTTATCTTCTCAACGCTGACAACGAGTCGTATAGCATAGCTAAATCCCCCCATACTACTTTGCCGCAAAATTTAGTTTTGCCCGACACTTATCAAGACAAACCCATTACGGCAATAGCGGACAGAGGTTTTTATCAGTCCTCGGCTTTATTGTCCGTTACTATTTCAAAAAATATAACGAGAATAGGTGAGGAAGCTTTTTATTCCTGCGCAAAATTGGAAACGGTAATTTTACAAAAAGACAACAATTTAAGGGAAATAAACAAATCAGCTTTTGAAAACTGCGTAAAATTATCTTCTTTTGGATTATCAAGCCAGCCTTTTGGCGCATTAAATTTACCTGATGCCGTCACCGTGCTTGACGAATATGCTTTTTTCAATTGCGGTTTTATTAAAATAAATATTCACGCTTTTTTAGAGGAAATTAAAACTTGCGCCCTAGCGCGAAACGCCTTATTAACTTCCTTCGAAGTAGCTGATCAAAACTTAAATTTTAGAGGCAACATAACGCTAACTGACAAAAACATTACCGTTTTATATGCCTACGCATTAGCTAATACTGCGGAAAGTTTTTCCACCGGCAATATTGT
This sequence comes from uncultured Clostridia bacterium, assembly GCA_937875645.1. Classification (GTDB taxonomy): domain Bacteria; phylum Bacillota; class Clostridia; order Christensenellales; family CAG-314; genus SFEB01. The sequence goes on along the minus strand of CALLXO010000091.1, from coordinate 4,829 downwards.
AAGCATTAAGCCGTATGCCCTGTACGGAGCAAAAAAACTAAAAACTATGACTTATGGCGCAAGTCTTACAACTGTAGGCGCTTTTGCTTTTGCCTATTGCGAAAACATGACAGAAATTATTCAAACGCAAACTGCCGCCAACAAGTTGACTACTGTGGGTGAATACGCATTTTTAGGATGCAGCAAGCTTCAGTCTTTTTATATAGGTAAAATTCTTACTAACATTGATTTTTCTGCCTTTTATGGTTGTATAAGGATAGGCGAATATATTTGCGATGCGGATAATGCTTCTTTTAGCGTTGTAGAAAAAGACTGGTACAATAAAGACCGCACAAGGCTTATTGCCTATGCTCCTAATAAATCCTCTAAAATTTTCGATTTGCCCGACACAGTGCAAGTAATAGGCTCTTTTGCCTTTGCATACAGCGGTGTCGAAAAAGTGACCGCTTCTTCAAATACAGCTTTAAGAGTGATTGAAGATTCTGCATTTGAGAGTTGCTCCTCTTTAACAAGCTTTTACAATTTTAGCTTTTTAACAAGCATAGGCGATTATGCCTTTGCCTATTGCTCCTCTTTAACGTCTGCTACATTAGGCAGTCAGTTGTCGTGTTTAGGCAAATACGCGTTCTATTTTTGCAGAAACTTAACGACGCTTACCGTTAGTTCCGATTGCGTGTTGACAGAAATTTTCCCCTATGCTTTTGGCGAAAGCGGACTCACTTCTATTAATATACGTGGAGCAATTACTTCAATAAATGAAGGCGCATTCAACGGTTGTGCTAACTTAAAAGACATAAACCTCGGCAATGTAACTACAATTAAAGCCAATGCCTTTAAAGCGTGCAATGCTTTGGAAGCTATTACCCTTCCGCAAAGCGTGAGCTCAATCGAAAGTACCGCTTTTGTGCAATGCCCTAAACTCAAAGTTATTGTTGTGCAAAGTGGAAACACACATTTTGCCGCGGACGACAACGGAAATCTTTATAACAAGAGTATTACAAAATTAATTGCCGTAAGCAATGCCAACGAAAACAATACGCATTTTATTTTGCCTGCCACAGTTACAGAAATTGGTGATTATGCCTTTTATAAAACGGGCATTATGACTTTTAGCGTTCATAAAGACAGTATGCTTACCAAAATAGGCAAAAATGCTTTTGAATTATGCACTTCTCTGCAATGGGTGGCTATGCCCTCCTCCCTGACAGAAATAAGCGAAAAAGCTTTTTATGACTGCCCTCTTTTGTCTTCCTTTACGTTTAGTGAGCAGCAGCAACTGCAAAATATAGGCTCAATGGCTTTTGGAAATTGCGTAAAACTCCGTCTTGTTTTAAGCGGCACAAATATTCCGGCAGTGGACGAAAACGCATTTAACCTTTCCGCTCAAGCGCAGCAATCTTCTTTTAGACCAAAAATTTATGTGCAAAACAGTCTTTTAGATGGTCTTAAAGCGGAATGGGCTAACTTTTCTCAGTATCTTTATCCTATAAGTGAGTTAGACTAAAAGCTAAACCGCTGAGATATAAAAAAAGCCTCCGCCTATAAAAAGCGGAGGCTTTAAAATAAACCGATTAAAAACGGTATTTGGCGCACCTTGAGGAGTTCGAATCCCCAGCCTTTGGTTCCGTAGACCAACGCTCTATCCAATTGAGCTAAAGGTGCATGTCTTTATTTTAGCTAATAAAGTATAGGCTAAAACTGTTGTTTTGTCAACTTTTTAGCACTGCTTATTTTAATAATGCGTAAATTTTTTATTAAAATTTTTTGCTTTTCGCTATTATCTATATCGTTTTTTTGCATAATAGGTATTGCCCAAAAAACGGTAAATAATGCTTTTGTTTTGTTGTGTTGCAACACTTAGAGAAAATACTTTGTCTTTGGCACTTACATTTATTGTTTTAACTTTGACAATATTTTGTAAATTTTTTAAGCTGAATGATTTTTGCTTTAGAATTTTTGCATTACTTTTATTACTACCAGTTTTAAATTTAAAAAGCCTTTTTTTAATTTTAATTGCAGGTATTAAGTTTGGACAAAAATCTTTTTCTCCTTTTAGTTTAAAAATACTTTCCTTAGTTGTCCATGCGTCAGCTAACAATTGCGTTCTTTTTTCTTTTGCTGTATTAAAAAAAATATTACTCTCTTTATCTGTCAAAATTCGTTTTGCGAGCCTTTCCGTCATTCTCTTTCCGTCTATTTTTTCGACGTCTACTCCTACAGGTGTTTTTGATACTGCGGCAACCAAAATGTTGTTACTGTGACTGAGGCTAAAACAGCATTTGTCGCTTATCCATTTGCCGTTTGCGGTTTTTTTAAAGGAAATTTGACTTGCATCAATACCATAACTTTTCTTTAACGCCAAACAAAGCAAACTCCAAACTTCCTCTTTTTGGTTTTTTACATCAGCATTGTTGCAGCTATTCACCTCACATTTACGTTTTTCCGGCATAAAAAAACAGTCAGCGTTGTTGCTGCCTAGATTGCTGATATATACAAATACCTTATTGCATTGATTAATTTTCAACTTTTGCCTCTTAAAAAATATTATATGTAATTAACGTCAAAAAGTCAAACACGCATACCTTAGAAGACAAAAATTCAAACAAAAATCTTGTTCATTTATAAAGAGTGTGCTATAATGATAAAATATAATTTCAAAGGAAAAATATCTATGATAAACAATAAGTATACGGAAATTATTAAGGAATGCGAGCTTAAAGGGGATTTTAATGCCGAAATCACCAAAATATCAGCGGTAAACCTCGATCAGCAACGCAAATATCTTTACAATGATGTATTTAGCCACATTTTTTATTTTTTCATGCGCATTTTTACTGCTGTACTTGCGCCTGTGATAGGCTTTTTTGGATTTAGGCTAAAGGTTAAGGGGCGCAAAAATCTGCGTGCTGCGCTTAAAACTGGCGCTATAAGCGTCAGTAACCACGTTTTGCTTATGGAAAGTCTTTTTCTTAAACACACCACCTTTAGACGTTATTATTATGTAGGCGGGGTGCAAAACAACAAAAAGGGTTTTGGCGGTTATTTTATTAATGTGATGGGAAACCTGCCTCTATCCACCGAACTATCCAGTAAAAAAAAGCTTGACAAAGTGATAACGCACCTGCTTGAAACCAAGCACCTTATTCATATCGACCCCGAAGCGACAATGTGGATAGGATATGACAAAATACGTCCTTTTTATAACGGTGCTTTCCATTTTGCCGCAAAAAACAAAAAGCCTGTTTTACCTATGGTTTTTTTAATAACCCCGCCTACAAAGCTGGATAAATTGTTAGGTTGCAAATACCGTGTAACAATGCAAATTTTGCCGAGTATCAGAGCGGATACTTCTTTGCCTTTTAAAGAGCAAGTTATTTCTTTGCGTGAAAACGCACGAAACAATATAATCAGTGCGGCAGAAAAGTTTTACGGCTATCCTGTAGACGTCACAAAAATTGACTTTAAAAAATACTACGGATTAGACAATCAACAACAATAAAGCCAAAACGAAATGCATTGCAAATTTTTTAACTGTTGTGCATTTTAATTCTGTGCATTTTAACTCTGTGCCAACTCAAAACTGACAAACAAAAACGCATTCTGGACAAATGCGTTTTTATTTTTTAGATAGACAGTTTATTCTTTATCCCCAAACATAAGTGAAGGACGAAGCAGTATTAGCAACAGTTATGATTGTAAACAACAGCGTATTAATAAATGCACCTAACCAAATGTTGCCTGTTTTTTCGTAACACAACCTGCTTATAATAGTTGCTAAAATAAGAATAGGCACAATGGGGAACAACACAATAAAACTTAGGTTCATATCCGGCCATTGCATAACACCCGTTGACGTAAAGGCGCTGTATTGAATTATAAAAACCAGTATTATACCAAAAACGTTAAAGAAAGCGTTAATGGCAATACTCGCCCAGCGGGACAGATTTTTGACCTCGTAAGTTTGGTTTAATATGGCGTTTAAGATATAAAATATTCCAAAAAACATAGCGTATCTAAGCATTGTGGGTAGCATTACCCCAACATTAAATACCTTGACGTCAAAGGTCCATATCCTAAAGTCTGTTTTCCATATCCACCAATTGATATACAGGACAAGATACATTAGCGCTACTACTATCGCTGCCAAAAACAGAGTATTGACTAAAGAACCTAACCCGCCTTCTATCCGCGCTGTTGCAAAAGGATTGGAAGTTCTTAAAGGCAAATCAGGATTATTCTTGCTACGGATTCGGTTAATAATAGCGTTTATTGCCCATGCCAAAAGTATTATAGCCGTTGCAAACAAAATTACTATTATCGCCCAAAGTGCAACCCAGTTTGTTGTGTCCTGAGGATATAATTGTGTATTAGGAAACCAACCCGGCGTGCCATTTCGCACCCACCTGATGGAGAATCCCGCAAACAAAGTAATGAGCACCGGCGGAATCCAATAAAGCAAATACTTTTGAACACCTTTTAATTCGGGCACATGCATGGCATTGGTAGACAACTGCTGTCCCTCGGCTACGGCAACATGGCGTTTACGCAACCTTTCAAACAAAGGCACATCCAACAATAATGTCACAAGGGGGAAGAGTAGCGCAAAAAACCCTAACAGTCCGACAAAAGAGAAAAATTCTTTTATCGGCCACAGTTGATTTGTGCTGGCAATAGTATTAAAACCTTTTGGCGTACCAAAAGCGGTATAAAAGAAGTTTACCACATGCCCTGCACTCTCTACAGAAAAGTGGTTTAGCGGGTGGATTTCTTTGCTTTCGTATACTACCCTAAATGCTCCGGGGGCGGCTGTACCTTCCGCTACTTCCGTC
>CALLXO010000090.1 GCA_937875645.1 uncultured Clostridia bacterium | reverse complement strand
CGCCCATATCCCCTTCGATTTCTGCTTTTGGGGTCAATGCCGCAACGGAGTCAATTACAATAAGGTCAATTGCCGAGCTGTTTACCAAATAATTTGCTATATCCAGCGCCTGCTCTCCGTTATCCGGTTGACTGACATAAAGATTATCTAAATCAACACCTAAATTTGCAGCATAAACAGGGTCAAGAGCATGTTCGGCATCGATAAAAGCGGCAGTTCCTCCCATTTTTTGCGCTTCAGCTATAATATGTAAAGCGACAGTAGTTTTACCGGAAGATTCTGGCCCGTAAATTTCGATTATCCTACCTTTGGGAACTCCCCCAATACCTAAAGCCATATCCAACGTCAAGCATCCGGTAGGTATTACATCAATGTTTTTTGTGGAGGCTTCCTCTCCTAATTTCATAATCGCACCCTTACCAAATTGTTTTTCAATTTGCAGCAAGGTCTGCTCTAACATTTTGTTTTTTTCGTCTTTATTTGTCGCCATATCTACTCCTTTTTTCTTCCCTAATAACTGTTACATACTTATAATATTTTTATTACTTTTATGGTGTTAAACAATGCAAAATTTACTGTTTGATTGCGAATCTCGTTGCGGTCGCCCTCAAAAAAGCTTTTAAACACATGAGTTCTTTCGTTTGTCGCAATAGCTGTATAAACTAAACCTATGGGTTTTTTTGCTGACGCTCCGCCTGGACCCGCTAAACCTGTAGTTGCTATTGCAAGGTCACACATTTTATTTTTAAGCAACCCTTCTGCCATTTGTTTTGCAACTATTTCGCTCACTGCGCCTGCCGTTGATAAATCCTTTTGGCTTACTCCCAAAAAATCTTGTTTAGCTTGATTTGAGTAAGTAACAAGCGAAAAATCTAATACTTTGCTAACATTTGGCACTTCTATAATTTTAGAGGATAGCATACCGCCGGTGAGCGATTCCGTTGTGGCAATTTTAATACCTGCAAGCATTGCCAAGTGCACTAACACCTCACAAAGTGAGGTATCAAAATCGGCATAAATGTATTCGCCAAAAATAGAATAAACGATTTTTAGTACGTTGTCAATAGTAGCTGATGAAATTACTTTGTTAAAATATAAAAACAAAGCTACATCCCCCGCTCCTCTGTCATAAACCTTGTAGTAAAAATCGGGGCAATTAATCTCTTTTAAATGATCTATAATGTCGTTTATTTTTATCCCAAATAACTTAAAACAAAAAGAGGATAAGTCAGTTTTAAAAAGAGAAAAATTGTCCAACAGATAAGAAGCATCAAAAGCACAACTGTCACTAAAGCAAAAAATGCGCTTGTTGTTTACTTCGCCAAAAAAGGACTTGTTGTTTCCCTCGCTAAAAATTGGTTTAAAACCGTTTGGTAAGATGTAATCATCTATATTAAACTGCGTCTTTAAACTACTATGACTGGCATAGTATCCTGCCTTTTGCTTTAATTGCTCATTAATCACATATTTAAGCTCATATGCATCTCTTAAAACGGTTTTTATAATAGACAGTTCCCCTACAATTATTAAGGTATCTGCGCTGCTTGACAAAATATAACTTCTTATGCCCTCTGCGTTAAAACATTCCACCGTGCAAAACTCTAAACCCACGATATCTAGCAATTGTTTCACAGCGGCAGTTACTTTATTTTGTTTTAAGCAAATCAGGTTTACCATTTTTCATTTGTCCTTATTCAAGCATTATTTGGTAGCAGTTTTCTCTTTTGGTTTGTCTTCTTTTTTATTTTCGATACTTTTAAAGACAGACCTGTTTTGGACGATATAAATAATAGCGGATAAAACAGTAAAGAAGACTGCTATAATAAATATTACAAAAGTCAACCAATATAGTATCTGATATAAATCGCTACTAATCTTAATAAGAGCATCTCTTAAGCTTAATAGCATTAAAAGCGGTATTGCAATATACTGAAAAACTGCTTTGATTTTACCAAAAATATTTGCATGGATTATAACGCCCTTGTATGCACCAATTTGACGAATTATGCTTATCATAAGCTCACGTCCAATAATCAAAGCCGCGCCGATACTCAAAACTCCTATGGGGATAATATCGCTTACAAGCGCTCTTGATTCAACAACCAAAAACAAACCAAAACATACCAGCAATTTGTCTGCTATGGGGTCAAGCAGCTTGCCTAGTTCGGTAACTTGATTGGTACTGCGTGCAATTTGTCCATCCAAAAAATCTGTAACGGTCGCCACAATAAAAATTGCAATTGCGGTAATTATCGACCAATTTTGCCCTATTAAAAAGAAAGCTACAAAAAATGGCCCTAAAATTATGCGAAGTAGCGATAACCTGTTTGGTACGTTCATATATTTTCTCCTATTTTCTTAATTATGTAATTATTAGTTCCCCTATTAAATCGTAATCTAAGCTATTTTTTATTTCTACAAAAATATAATCACCTATATTTATTTCCTTATCGGACAAAATAAAAACCTTACCGTCAATATCGGGAGCAAAAAAATACGGTCTACCATAATAAACATATTTATTTTTTCCCTCGACAAATTTAACAAAACCGTCCACAACAACTTCGAGTGTTTTATTAAGGAAATTTTTGTTGATT
>CALLXO010000089.1 GCA_937875645.1 uncultured Clostridia bacterium | reverse complement strand
ATTTTTGTAACAGTATCATATCCTGCTTCTATGTTGTATGTAGACAGTTTTTTGGCGGTTTTTTTTATATAATCGTCTTTGCCGCAAGCACTCAGCCCTTGCAAACAAGCAACAAGCATAATAAAAAGGAGAACCAAACAACAAAGCTTTTTTAGTAACGAATTATTTTTCATAACAAACCTCTTTATCATTAATTTTTATGCTGACAAGAGTTTTCATATGACAAAAGCCGACAATTCTGTCGGCTTGTTGAGTATATAATACTTTGTAATTATTTTTACTCGTAAAAGAGTATATCGGAGTAGGCGGGGAAGGGCCAAATTTTCCTGCTCACCTATGTTTCCATTTTGTCCCCAAGCCTACGCAATTCCTTCATGTCTTTGTTTACTTCATCTCTAAAACCAATGCATTGTTCATAAAGTGTTTCTTTCTTTACTGTATCTTGCAATGATTCTTCCAAACAACTCAAAGCATTATATAATTCTGTCAATGTTGCGTTTGCTTCGTCAAATAATTTTTGAACAACGGTACAACGATGTATTTTACCGGATGGTTTACCGCTGACGGTACAGATGGACAGTGGGGAGAAGAAATAAGCTCTCCATACATAAACAACAGCGGTACTATCGTCAACCTGTATGCTCGCTTCAATAATCAGGAACGTAAAGACGGCAGCGAGCTTTTCCCTTGGACGCTGGATGACACTAAGTGGAGTCCCTATGCGATTAAAGGCATCGTAGGGGAGAAAACCTGGATAAAATATCCCTGCAAAAAAGGTTTTGCGGCGCTTTATATCAACGGCATAAAGCTGTATTACATTTACGGCATACCTTTTGCATCTGAGGAATACAATCTTGACTTTGAGGAAATATCCTCTAACACAATAGCCAGTCTAACATCTGTGGAAGCCGACTTTAACAATCTAAAAATACGGCTTGTATACTACAACGACAGGGCAGGAGTAATGAATGCCCCAGATACTATACCTGTGGACTAACGCTATCACCTATAAGAGTACTGTAACAAATGATAAGCTACCTCTATTATATCTGACAATCATTGTGATTGTCCTCCGAAATAAAAGATGCTGTCTCAAAACATGAGACAGCATCTTTTGTTGCACATCTAATTTGTGTTATATATACCAACTAATGCTTTGCAAAACTATACTTCATTATCCTTTTCGTTTAAGTTGAATTTTTGGTAAAGATAATTTAGGTTGTTTTTTTGTCCGTTTTTATTGAAAGTTTTTATGTTTAATTTTACCTCTGGTTTTTTTGCTTTTATTGCGCGTTCATATACCGCCGAAGCTTCCTCCAACGAGGTTATCAAGTCTGGCAAAATAACTTCCTGCAAATTTGACAATATCTTAATTTGTTGATTTGCCGAAAGAAATCTTTGGCTATGGTAAAAAGCGTTGATAATATCCGATAATTCCTTTGTCTTGTTTAAAATAGGTTGGCATTGTGTGACAGTATTTAAATTTATATCGTACATGCTGTTTTTTAAATCGTCTGCCAAAAAAAGCAGATGACTTGACGACAAAAATTTGTCAAAACCTTTATGCACAAACCTTCTTGTTTTATCTGCCTCTTGCAATACTTTTTGGATTTTTTTAGCAATGCTAACTGCTTTTGTTTTGCATTTGTCAAAGGGATTTTTGCGTTTTCTAAAAATAACAAACACAATCACCGCTATTACCAACAACAGACTTAGATAAGGCAAAACAACTGTCAAAAAAGTGTGCGTGCCTTGAGAAATAACGCTAAAATTAATTTGCGTTTCTGTTTCGCCTATCATGCAATATGCCGTGTAACTGCCTTTGCTCAAATTTTTAACTGCTATTTTTGACAAGTTTTCCCTTATGCCTACAATAGAAACATTTTCACCGTTGTTTGTTATCCTCCAGTTTACAAGGTCGTTTAGCAGATTGCTTTCGCCGTTTACTCTTACCTCCAAAATAACGTCATTGTCTGGCGCAAGGTAATTTTTATCGCCTCTGTCTACAACTATTTCTATATTTTCTGCTTTTTCAAACACCGTTAGCTGCATGCGTGCTAATGAGGCAGAATAACCATTTTCCGACGGATACGCCGCCCATAAATTTGTCACCCCTTGTTTTTTTGGCGTAAACAACGCTACTTTTTTATTTTGCGTATCAACATAATCAAAAACCGCAATTGTCGTGTCGAAGCTTCCCCATATAATATTGTCAGCGTTTATATCGCCGCCGTATAAAAACTCTAACTTAATATCGCCTTTATTAATTAAAGCCACGCCGACAGTAGCGTCAAAGGTTGCTTGTGTTTGCGCAACTGCTTTTGGCGCACCTATTAGCGTAAATGCCGCTAAAAAAACAAAAAATAACAGCATTGCAAAAAATCTCTTAAACATCTTTAGCAGCATCCTCTACTGTGTCATCATTTGCATTATCCTTAATCTTAGGCAAAAACTTTTTTTTGTTTGACTTTTTCCCTTTCGGCGCCAATACCTGCTCCTCTCCCTTCGTCAAAAAATTAACATCCAGTTGTTTAAAGGGCACAATAATATTGTTGGCTTTAAAGGTATCGTAAACAAGCCGAGGCAGGCGGAAATTTATACCCCAATAATCTTCTGTATTTGACCACGCTCTGACGGTAAAAGTAACACTTCCGTCAAGGCTTTGTTCCGTCATATAAATTGTGGGAGCAGGCGTTTTGAGCACCTTTTCCTGACTGTTAAGTAAGTCTTTAAGAATGCTTTCCACCAGATCTAAATCCGTTTTAGAAGAAACAAAAAAACTCCACTGCAAACGTCTTGTGGGCAGTGCGCTAAAATTGATAACGTTGTTGGTAGTGACTGCACTGTTTGGCAAAATCAGGAGCTTATTATCAAAGGAAATAAGCTCGATAGTCATCAGCTTGATGTTTTGCACAATGCCTTCCAATCCGTTTATTTGTACATGGTCGCCACGCTTAAAAGGTTTGTTGGCAATAATCAGTATTCCATTTGCCAAGTTTGCTAAACTGTCTTTTAGCGCTAAACCCACGGCTAATGCAACGGAAGAAAAAGCAACAAGCAGGCTGCTTGTGGATATACCCACAATATCCGCTATCCCAAAAATTAAGAAT
>CALLXO010000088.1 GCA_937875645.1 uncultured Clostridia bacterium | reverse complement strand
GGCGTTGTCTTGGATTTTGTATATGTTTGGTAAATTTAATATGCCTACGATATTTCCGGTTTTTTTAGAAATGCAAATATCTGACCTACCTGCGCTTTTGGGCGGTTTTGCTATGGGACCTCTTTGGGGCAGTTTAATAATTGTCTTTAAATGTCTGCTAAAAATGCCCTTTACGTCCATAGCGTGCGTAGGTGAGCTTGCCGATATTTTAATAGGTATTTCCTTTGTTTTACCCGCTGCACTTATCTATAAGCGTCATAAAACAAAAAAGGGCGCTCTTATTGGCATTGGAGTTGGTATTTTTAGCGCTGTTTTTGCAGCTATGCTAGCTAATCGTTTTGTGCTGGTTCCTTTTTACATACAGCTGTTTTTTGACGGAAATTTTGACGCACTTATTGGTATGCTTACGCCATTATATGCTAATATTAACGCTACCAATTTTTATAACATTTATCTTTGGGTGGGAGTTATGCCCTTCAATTTGTTGCGTTGTGTCCTTTGCGGAGGTATTACTTTTGCCGTTTACAAAAGTGTTTCGCGCGTTTTGCACCGATAAGTTGATTTTTTTTGCGTTTAGGGCTAAAATTTATATATGATAAGTAAAAGCGTAAAAAACACAATAGAGTTTGGCAAAGCCTTTGCAAAAACGCTTAAGGGCGGAGAGGTGGTTTTGCTTGACGGACAGTTAGGAGCGGGCAAAACACATTTTGCTAAAGGCGTTGCAATGGGACTAAACATAACAGACACAGTGACAAGCCCCACCTTTACTCTGCACAATATTTTTGAAGGGGGAAAGTTTACCTTAAACCATTTTGACTTTTACCGGATAGACAGCGAGGAGGAAGCGCTAAATTTAGGACTTAGCGAATATTTTGGAGAGGAAAAAAGCGTCTGTCTTATCGAATGGTGGCAAAACGTAAAGGGTCTTTTACCACGGTCAGTAAAAAAAGTTTCAATTAAAATAATTGACCTAAACAAAAGGGAAATAATCATTAGTGATGAAAACATTGATAATTGATACAGCATCAAAAAATTTATATGTAATATTGCTTGACAAGGACACAATTTACAAACAAGTTGTTATGGATAGCCAGCTTACTCATAGCGTAATTCTTAATCAGACTGTGGGCGAAGTGTTACAATACGCAAAAATCACTCTTGACCAAGTGGACACCTTTGCCGTAAATGTGGGAGTAGGCAGTTTTACAGGGATAAGAGTTGCAATTTCCACAGTAAAGGGCTACAATTTCGCCTTAAACAAAAAATTGATAGAAGTAAACTCTTTGACCACCTTAGCATATACTAAACAAGGACGTGTAAACTGTCTTTACGACGCAGGCAAGGGATATTATTTTGCTTGTTACGATAAATCAACGGTAATTATTAAGCCAACGCTTATTAAGGAAACACAAGCAAAAGAGTATTTAAAAGAGGAAAATACAGTTGTCTTTGACCCTATGGTTGATTACAGCCAGCAAATAATAAATCAGGTAAAAGACAAAATAGCATTAAAACAGTTTAGCGAAACACTCACACCCCTTTACATCAGAGTTTGTCAAGCGGAAGAGGAGCGAAAGAAAAATGAATTTTGCTCTACTTGACGGCAGTCTTATTGATTGTATATTAGCAATTGAAAAGGAGTGTTTTGGTGCAGAAGCATGGACTCAACGGATGTTGGAGGAAAGCTTATCTTCTGTTAATACTTTTTTTTGGGGTGCTTTTGACGACAAAAACAATTTAGTGGCTTATGCGGCTATTATTAGAGCGGAGGAAATGTGCGATTTAATAAAAATCGCAGTAATGTTAGATTTTAGAAGTAAAGGCATAGCTGATGCTTTACTTAAATTTGTTTTTAGCGAAATTAAGAAAAGCGGCGTTAAAAAAATGTTTTTGGAGGTTAACGTCGGAAATACATCGGCAATTAATTTGTACACCAAAAATGGATTTACGGTACTGCTAACACGTCCAAACTATTATTCAGGTGTGCAATACACTTGCAGAGATGCGCTAACTATGATGGCGGAAATATAATGGAAAAAGATTTCATAAATTATACAAAAGAGGGCATTGGCGACGATGTCCTTTTTTTGCACGGTTGGGGCGGCGATAAAAATTCTTTTAAAGCGATTTACAGCAAATTGCAAGACATAAGCTACACGGCGGTGGACTTGTGGGGGTTTGGCAAAAGTCCGCTCTCTGACCCAAACGGTTTTTCGGTAATTGATTATGCCGACAAGCTTGCGGATTTTATAAAAAGCCAAAATTATAAAAACCTAACGGTAGTAGGGCATAGCTTTGGCGGACGTATTGCCGTTGTTTTGGCTGCAAACTATCCGCAGTTGATAAATAAACTTGTGCTGACAGATGCCGCTGGTTTAAAACGCTTTAAACTGAAGGTTTTTTTGAAAGTATTACGTTATAAAACAAAAAAACGTTTTTTTAAAAAAACCGACCCATCTAAACACGCCAGCGCTGATTATAATGCAGCAAAAGGAGCTTTGCGCGCTACGCTTATTAAAACGGTAAAACAGGATTTATCAAAATTTGCAAAAAAAATAAAATGCCCTACTCTTATTGTTTGGGGCGAAAAAGACACCGAAACACCCCTTTGGATAGCAAAAAAATACAAAAGACTTATTAAAGACAGCGGACTTGTTGTGATAAAAAACGCAGGGCATTTTTGCTTTTTGGAGGACGTTAACCTTTACACCAGGGTACTAAGCTGTTTTATCAAGGGGGAAAGACAGTGACGGAAACACTAATTGTATTATTATCGGCGATTTCCTGTTTTGTCAGTCTTTACTACATATGGCTGATGCAGTTAAACAGCTTCTTTTTTTTGCGAGCAAGCAAAAGCCTTATTTTTAATAACTTCTTTTTACTCAGCGTATTATTAAGCATTGCTCAGCTTTGTATATGCATTTTTTGGCAAGCCGCCGCTCTTTATTGCGCAATTGTTGTTTGCGCCGCTTTGATACCCTTTGTTATTACCAAAAAGAAAGTTCCGCTAAAATTTACCCGCAGAGTAATCCGATGGACAGTTATCTTGTTTGCTCTTTACCTTATTGCAAACTTTCTTTGGTACGGTTACATTTTACCTATTGCATTTTTGCCTATTACATTATTAGCAAATTGCTTAGCTTTTCCTGTTGAACAAATAATTAATGCATATTACATAAAAAAAGCGCAAAAAAAACTTATAAATACGAAATGTACCGTTATTTCTATTGTAGGTAGTTATGCAAAAACTTCGGTAAAAAACATACTTAATGCCTTTTTAAGCAAAAAATATAAAGTGGAGGCAAGTCCAAACAGCTTTAATACCCCTTTAGGGCTGGCTAAATTTATCAACAGCGCTAAACTGACACAGGATATGATTGTCATCCTCGAAAAAGGAGCAAAAAGAATAGGCGACATAAAAAGACTTTGCAAGCTGTTTCCGCCAAATCACGCTATTGTTACCGGATTAACGGGTCAACACCTATCTACCTTTAAAACGCTGTCCAATGTTATTGCCGCAAAAAGCGAAATTCTGAATTTCTTAAAGGCGGAAAGTTTTTGCGTATTGAACGCTGATGATGTTAATAGCAGCGGCTGTTTTTTGCAAGGGGATGCAACAAAAGTATCGGTAGGTAAGGAAGGAATCGACTACAAAATTTCTGATATTTCTGTCAGTATTGACAAAACTTCCTTTAGTTTAAGTCAAAATCTAGAGCAATACAAAGTGGTAACGCCGCTAATTGGCAGTATCAACGCTATAAATATTTCACTTGCTTTTGCTTTGGCGCATAAACTAAATTGCGACCCGCACAAAATGCTTGATGTCGCCGCATATTTGCCTTATGTGCCCCATAGGTTGGAGCTTATACGCAGTCTTAAAGGATATATAATAGATGACAGCTACAACGCAAACACAGAGGGCGTAAAGGGATTGATAGAGGTGCTAAACGCGTATAAGGGTAAAAAAATAATCGTCAGTCAAGGCATAGTAGAGTTAGGATCAAAAGCACAAGAGCAAAATTTTAATTTAGGCGAAATGCTTTCTAAAATAGCTGATGTATGTTACCTGATGGGTATAAACGCCGATGCAATTTACGGCGGCCTAAAAAAAAGCGACAAACAACAAGTAATAGTTAAAAAGGTAGATAGCATTAAGGAAGCGGTAGCGGATATGCAAAAATACATTACAACAGATAGCGTGATTGTCTTTCAAAATGACTTGCCAGACAACTATAAATAAAAAGAAATGAGGGGGAAAATTATATGAATATTATGCTTATTTACGGCGGAAAAAGCTGCGAACATGACGTGAGTATAATCACTGCATGCATTACTGCCCACCCTTTAAAAAAAATAGGCAATGTGTTTTTTGTGTACGTGGACGAAAATAACTGCTGGTGGTTGTTTTCTAAACAGCTTACACCCTTTGAGCATAAAGCGGCTTACAAAAAATACGGCAAGCGTGTATTTTTAACGGCGGGAGAACCTTATTTAAAATCAATTAATATTTTAAACATAATCAAAACCGAAGCTAAAATTGACGTGTGCGTACCTTGTTTTCATGGGGTCAATGGCGAGGACGGCAGCGTGTCAGGAGTTTTGCAATTAAGCAATATCCCTTTTACCTGCGGCAACACCTTTGCTTTGGGCGCAAGTATGGATAAAATCGCCACAAAAACCATTTTAAGGGGTATTGGTGCGCGAATT
>CALLXO010000087.1 GCA_937875645.1 uncultured Clostridia bacterium | reverse complement strand
ACGAATATGACATTAATTCGGTGAGTGACGTAATTTCTATAAAAATGATGAGAAGCATCGGCTTTTCCTTTAATATGATTGTTAAAATATTATTAAGCAAAAAAGATATTTGGCCGCAAATGCATGAAGAGGCAAAAAAGCGCTTGAGGGAAAAAATAGATGCCCTTAACGATAGCCTTAAAAGAATCGAAAGGCAACAAGAAGTGTATAATAGAGCAAAAAACAGGACGGACGAAATTACAGTCATAGACCCGCCCTTTTGCAAGATTAAAGAGATTCACTTAAAAAACGCAGATACTAAGGAATTTAACTTAGACGATGCCACGTCCTTTAGAGTAATTAAAGACCGAAGCATAGTAAAGCATTATTATGGATATGCAGAGTATGACTCATCGGAAACACACAATATTATATGGGAGAAATCACCAACAGCAACGTATTTCCACTTTATTCTGCATGACAAAAAGGAAGAATCTTTTGACGAAATAGTGCAAAGCGCTCTTTCATGGGTTTGCGACAAGGGGTTTCTCTCCGCCAATATGTTAAGCAGATATATGTGTTCAATAACAACTCAAATGGATGCGGGAGTGGACAAATTTGTAAACTATTATGACGCTTGGATTGAAGCATATCCTAAAAATCCTAAATAAACAATAAATTACAAAATGCTAAAATAAAATTAACGTTTTTCTAAATAAGTTTTAGTTTTGCCTTTTTTAACAAGTGAATAAACAGTTGTATGTTTTTTTATTATACCTATATTTTCTTTACTATTGTTTTAGTATTAATGCGCGCAGAAAAATCAATCCATAAAACCTAAATCCTTGCACAGTTCCTCAAGGCTTTGAGAAGGATTACTTTCCACTTCCTCTAATTCTATTAAAGGTTTACCCCTCTCTTGTTCCTTTTCCTTTTGTTGATTTTCTGTTTGTTCTTCCTGTCTGCTTTTTTCGATACTGACGGCAACTTTTTCCTCTATTAAAACTGAATTTTCTTCTGACGGTTTAGAAATAATTAAATCTTCATTGACAGTTTCATCCCCTTGAAATTCCTCTTTTTCTAAATCACTTTTTTCAGCGTCTTGTGAATCATCTTTTTGTTCGCATACAATATCCGCATTTTTATCAGTGGCTTCAACTTCCTTTATCCTTTTAGGCTGGGGTTCAGCCCTTTCAATCTCTTCATTCAATTTTTTTAAAATATAATCTTTTGATTGCGGCTGTTGCGTAATTATATCGACATTTTTTGCAATAAGCATAAACTCGTTTACATCATCAACATTGAGCTTGCTTTTTATTAAGCTCAAAAACACTTTAAAAGTATTGTCTAAAGCTTTTGCTTTTCGTGTCAACTCTAATTCGCGTTTAATTAAATCGTCTTCTATAACAGGCGATTTGCCTGCCATAGTTCGCTCTAATAACGCTATCTTTTCTTGCGTTTCTTTTATGTATGCATCCACTTCTTCGATGCAATAACCTTTAAACACTAATCTAAATTTAGCCATATTTTCCTTTTTGTATAATGTCCTTTGTTATTTATCTCTTGTTATTTGTTTGCCTAAATCGTTGAGCATTATTTGTTTTAAAGTGTAAGCCTTATCTGACAAGTCCACTTTATATAATTGCGGTTTTTCTATACGCTTATATTCATCCCAAAAATCCTCCAAGCTACTTTCTGTTTTATTGTGAATTTCGTTTAGAGTGGGGCTCTTATAAATAAGCTTGCCCTTTTCAAAAATCTTCGTGTAAAGCGGCTTGACGGTAAAGTTGCTTACTTCTTTTGTCTTCCAGCGATCAACAGGATGAATCAACGTGTAAGGCTTGTTGGGATCAATTACTTCTCCCTTTAAACATATAACGTCAGCTAATGCTTTTTTTGTTTGATTGCTGATAAGTCGATAAATCCTTTTTTCGCCGGGGTTTGTTATTTTTTCGGGATTATCGCTTATTTTTATTTTGGGAAACTCCTTGCCCTCTTGCTCTATTGCCACAAGTTTATACACTCCCCCTAAACTGGGATTTGTATAACTGGTAATAAGTTTTGTACCTATACCGTATAAATCTATTTTTGCGCCCTGTAAATTGAGCGAAGTAACAGTATATTCGTCAAGGTCTCCCCCCGCAAAAACTTTAACGTCATAAAATCCTTCGGCATCTAACATTTCCCGTGCTTTTTTGCTCAAATACGCTAAGTCGCCGCTGTCAAGACGTATGCCAACAGGTTTGAGTCCTTTTGCACGCATTTCCTTAAAAACGATAATTGCGTTTACCATACCGCTGTTTAGCGTGTCATAAGTATCCACTAAAAGCAAACAGCTTTTAGGATAGGTGGACGCATAAGCTCTAAAAGCTTCCAACTCGGTATCAAAAGACATTATCCAACTGTGAGCGTGAGTACCCTTTGGTATCGCATCAAACTTTTGTGCCGCTAAAACGTTGCTGGTAGAAGTACACCCGCCTATAATTGCCGCCCTTGCCCCATAAACTGCGGCATCGGGAGCTTGTGCGCGTCGCAAACCAAATTCAATAACCTTGCCCGGCGCTGCCGCTCGTGTTATTCTGCTTGCTTTGGTAGCAATCAGAGTTTGAAAGTTTATTATATTAAGTAACGCCGATTCCACAAGCTGAGCTTCCATAATAGGCGCTTTTACAATGAGCAACGGCTCATGCGGAAAGACAACAGTGCCTTCCTCCACCGCATAAATATCTCCGGTAAATTTAAAGTTTTTTAAATAAGCCAAAAACTCTTCGCCAAAATCGCCCATACGGCGTAAAAATGCAATTTCGTCTTCGCCAAAATGAAGGTTTTTGATGTACTGAATAGCTTGTTCCAACCCCGCCGCTATGCAATAATTGCTTTCGGCATTTGCTCGAAAATATAAATCAAATACGGCTTTTATGTTAGACATACCTTTAACCATATAACCGTTCATCATCGTAAGTTCGTAATAATCCGTCAAAAGTGTAAGATTTCGCTTTTCCATTTTTTTCTCCCGTTATATTTCGCTGTTTAGTGTTTCTTTGTCTTTTTGTGTTTTGGCAATATCCTTATTAAACTGCTCTGCGCGATTTATTATATCCTCTTCGTTTAACAAAGCATATTGCGCTTTTTTTAAAGCTTCGGTATAAAGCCTGTCTTTTTCGCCTACCTGCTCTTTAATAGACTGCGCTTCTTCCGCTAATTCTTTAGAATTTAGCTTTGCCCTACCAACTCGTTTGTCTATATATTTACCCATGCCAAAAACTTTATAATACCAAGCATCAAACTTTTTATCCCAGCCGGTATAAATCAAAATAAACCTGATAACCCCCAAACTAATAGCAATCCATGACACCAACTGACTTATTTTTATGCCTGTATTAAAAGCAGCGCCTCCCCACCTAATCCATAAGAACAAACTGTCGGTACGCAATCCCTCTACAAAAAGCCGTACGATGCCATAATACACACCGTAAAAAGCTAAGTTAAAGCCTCTTTTATAGTTTTTCCACCTTGTAATAAGGATAAAGGTAATAATAAAACCTATAAGAGTAAAAAACGATTCATAAAAAAAAGTCGCCTGATAATAATCACTGCCTATTTTAACGGCAGCGGGAAACCATTGCCAAGCGGGGTCAGTGATTAAATTTCCGTAAGCCTCTTGATTAATAAAGTTACCCCAACGTCCTATACTTTGCGCCAACAACAACCCGGGAGCGATATAATCGGTAATCCTAACAACGTTGTGCATTTTAAAATGCGCTACTATGTGGACAGTTAAGTATCCTAAAATTACGCCGCCGTAAATACCCAATCCTCCGTCTCTAAAATCCCAAAATGTCGACCAATCGGACAAAACGTCACTATAAGGAAAGACAAAAAAATACAACCTCGAACCGAGTACTGCCATAGGCAAAACCCAAATGGCATAATCTAAGCTGTCATCGGGATTGAGACCAAATCTTTTTAGTAAAAAAGAAAAAATAATAATCGCAAGCACCATACCGCTGACAATAATTAAGGCGTAATAAGTAATGCCAAATCCAAAAAATTCCACAGCGGGAGAGGAGCCGACATAGCCGTTAAAATTGATAAACGGCGCATTTAAAAAAGCTAACACATTAGTAATCCTCGTGAAAGAATTATATGCCAATTAGATAAAATAGTCAAGACACAATTGATTATTTTATGGTATTTAAGTTATATTTAATTAAAACCTGTCCATAATTTGTTTGGAGCGGCTACATACACCTTTTTAATCGGTTAAGAATAATGTATTTTAGACGTTGCTGTCGCCGCCCAAAGGATGTGCAATGTGATTAAACGGGGAGATATCTATTATGCCGACCTAAGCCCTGTGGTGGGTAGCGAACAAGGCGGCATCCGTCCGGTGCTGGTTTTGCAAAACGACATAGGCAACAAATACAGTCCTACGGTCATTGCGGCTGCAACGACGTCAAAATTAAACAAAGCTAAACTGCCTACGCATATAACGCTTCCGAGCAGTTTATCAGTATTGCCGAAGGACAGCGTTGTGTTGTTGGAGCAAATACGCACTATAGATAAAAGCCGATTAAAAGAAAAAATAGGCGAATTGCCGCCTAATGTTATGGAACAGGTGAACAACGCACTTTTAATAAGTTTAGGTTTTTTCAATTGATACCTACCAAAGAAAAAGCTTGTGCATCTTCCCCATCCGTTACCCACTTAGGGGGTCGCTTTTTTTAGCGACCCCCTTATCTTTTTGTTATTCAGTCAGCATACCGCTGTCTAACAAATTTGCAACACTGTTTACCGTTTCGTAATCAAACCCTCGGGAAAGTAAGTGCCGGTATAGTTTTAGCTTAAGTTTTTCGTCCTGCTGTTTATTTTTTATAAATTTTTGCGCTGTTTTTTTTGCAGCCAATAAGCTGTCCTGCTGGTCTAAATTACTTAGTTTTGTTTGGATAATCTCTTTATCTACTCCCTTAAGCAATAATTCCTGCTTTAATCTTATTTCTCCTTTACTCCCCTTTTGGCTTTCTACATACATTGACGCATAAAGTTCGTCATCTACATATTTATAATTTTTTAGCTTGTCAATAGCTTTAACAATTACACTTTCTTCAAATCCTTTTCTCTTTAAATAATCTGCAACTTGCTTAATTGTCTTCATGCTTCTACTTATGTAATTTAGAGATTTATCAAAAGCTATTTGCGTTTCGCTACCCTCTAAAATATCCTTTAACTGTCCCTCTGTCAGCTCCTGACCGATTTTTAAACGTGCACTTACTACGCTCTCCGCAGTTAGAGCGCACCTATATTCCCCATCTATATATAAGTTTACTTTATTTTTGTTACGTTTTTGTATCTCTAAAGAGGTAATCATTAAATTTCGCCTATGTAAGGCTGTCCTTCCTTTATACTTACCTTGCCATTGGTAGCATCAAGCACAGCGGAAATAATTTGTTGGCACTTTTCCGCCGTTGTTATAACTTTAAAAGTCACATCTGCTTCATAAAAACTTTGGTAACGAAAATTGAATTTTTTTATAACGGAAATTATTATGTCGGAAAAGGTGTAAGGAGCAATAATTTCTAAATCGATGCAATTGCTTAACTTTACCAACGGTATAATGCCTATTACATTTAACGCAGCATTGCCGTATGCTCTACTTAACCCTCCCGCGCCTAATTTTACACCGCCAAAATACCTTGTCACCACAATAACAGTATCAATTAAGTTTTTGGAAATGATTGCGTTTAAAATGGGCTTCCCTGCTGTGCCGTTGGGTTCGCCATCGTCAAAAAACTTCATTGTATCTTTTATAACATACGCATAACAGTTGTGAGTGGCATCAAAATGCTTTTTTTTGATCCCCGCCACAAAATCCTTTGCTTGGTCAGCGTTTTTTATGCAAGTTGCATAAGCAATAAAACGTGATTTTTTAACTACCGTTTCCTCTAAAAAAACTTCTTTTGGTAATGTATATTGGACAAAGTCCGTCATTTTCTTATAACCTTTATATGCGCTTTTTTACCCTTGTGTAGGACAAATTCCTTAGGTAAAATAAAATCGTAAGAGTTTACTTTGCTTTCGTCCACAGACACTCCGCCGCCGTCAATAAGCCGCCTCGCTTCGCTCTTGCTTTTAGCAAAACCAACTTCAACCAGTACATCAATAATATTGTCTGACAATACGCTTGTCTGTCGCATTTCCTCAATGTTATTGCTGAATGCCGCTTCCGCCTGAGCTTTTACCTTTTCGGCTATATCTTTTCCATGGACAAGTGCAGTTACTTCGTACGCTAACCTTACTTTAGCTTCGTTCATACGCTCGTCAAGATGACGGCACAACTCATTTATTTCCTCCAGCTCAACGAAAGTTAAAAGCTTAAGGCATTTTTCCGTATCTAAGTCGCTGATGTTGCGCCAATATTGAAAAAACTCATAGGGAGAAGTCTTTTGAGCGGAAAGCCAAACCGCACCTTTAGCAGTTTTGCCCATTTTTATGCCGTCACTTGTTGTCAAGAGAGAAAAAGTCATGGCATAAGCATCTTTTTGTTCCTTCCGTCTTATTAAATCTACGCCGCCTAACATATTGTTCCATTGATCGTCACCGCCTAATTGAAGCAAGCAACCGTAACGCCTAAGCAACACCAAAAAATCATAGCTTTGCATCAGCATATAATTAAACTCTAAAAAGGACAAGCCTTTTTCGAGACGGTTTTTGAAACACTCTGCGGTAAGCATTTTGTTAACGGAAAAACAAGTGCCCACCTCCCGTAAAAAATCAATGTAATTTAAATGAGTAAGCCACTCTGCATTGTTTACTATAATTGCTTTGTTGTCACTAAAGTCAACAAATTTTTGCATTTGCCTTTGGAAGCATTCGCAATAACTGCCTACCGTGTCACAAGTCAAAATCGAACGCATATCCGTCCTACCTGACGGGTCGCCTACAAGTGCCGTTCCGCCGCCAATAAGCGCAATAGGGCGGTGTCCTGCCCGCTGCATATGCGCCATAATTTTAAGCTGCATAAAATGCCCGACGTGCAAGCTGTCCGCAGTAGGGTCAAAACCTATATAGAAGGTGACTGACTCGTTTCCTAATAACTTATATAATTCTTCCTCATATACAATTTGTTTGATAAAGCCTCTTTCTCTCAGAGTATCCATTACATTTTTTGCTGCCATAAATTTCTCCTGTATCTTCATATTGTCTAACCAAACTGCTTTTATTCTACCGTTTCCATATATTTTTGCGATTTCTTTGTCAACAGATTTTGTGTTATAAAAGCAAATACCAATACAATCACATATATTATTACCCAAGCTAGAATGGTAAAAAGATGTGATGTGGGGTCTATTGCCGATCCGCCCATCAATAATACTGCAAAAACAGTAGCAAACACTACACTCAATAATAAACTCCACAAGGAAGAGCTGTTGTTTTTTAAACCTTCCTGTATATTGTTCCATTTTAGACGAGGATTTTTAAAGTCTAAAATAATCTGCAAATTGCTGTTGCCGTAAGTAAGCAAAATAAGCACAACAAACATATTTAACGCTTCCAAAATGCTTATCATACTAAAAGCAACCATAACAACAAGGCTTAATAAAATTATAACAGCATTGACAATTAAAGAAGCGATAACCTTTGATTCTGCATATGTTTTTCCCTCTATTGGCATATATTTATATATATAAAACATATGCCTATCTCGGCTTATTGCACCTGTTGCCATTACGTTGCTTCCTAATATTAGGAAGATGAATAAAAAATATACCTGATTAAAAGAACCAATCTCAGCTTCGGGAACTCGTCCATATACATAAGACATAAAGCCTACTACCACAGGAACAATTATTACTCCAAATAAACAGTATAAACCTAATTTATTGTCTCTAAAAATGTTTTTAAAATCAACGGACAATAATGTTTTTAATTTCCCTTGACTCTTAAAATCAGATTTATTAAATACGCTGGCAGTAGGATTTTCTAACTGACGTGTTAAGGTTTTTTTGTACCAAGCGCTTGCAATTAAAAGCATCAGCACAAACAATGCTCCATTAGTTGCCAAAAATAAAAGAATATTAATTAGTACATCTCCTACCTCTTTGCCGATAATAGCTTTCCCTAACCAAATATTGGGATACAAGTTTTTGCCCCCATTGGAAAAGCTTTCGAGTATATCATTTAAAAGTTGCGCTGTTTGCTCTGTTTCGCCAAAGGTCATAGACTTACCTATAATATAGTAAAATAGTACAAACAAACCGCCAAATAACAAAAGATAAAATAACAAGCCCCAAAAGCCTTTACCTTTTAATAAGGTTATTAAGTAAGAGATAGGTATTGCAATTAAGCAACCTATAGTCAGCGGCAAAATGGGCAATATCAGCATCATGGGCAATAATCCCAAATAAAAGCCAATATTTAAGCCATAACCTATACCAAAAGGCAGTACTAAAAACAATATTGCTGCGACGGCAAAAAGTATTTCATGCACGTATACCAGCAGTAATCTTGCGGTAAAAATCTTCCCGCCCGAAATGGGCAACGGTAGCAATTGACTTGCGTCATTATTGGTATAAATAGTGTTTATTATGGTAGTTAATCCAAAAAACAATACCAATGTTTGACCTAACGTATAAAGGAGAGAAATAATGCTTTCTGCTTTAAAAAAAGTCTGTTGGGCGCAAAAAACACCTAACGCATAAAACATAAAAGCAGCGGAAACAAATATAAAGCCAAAATATGCGCCTAAAATGATTATAGCAATCCAACTTCTGTTTTTTGTGCCGTCAGCTTTGTATTTGCTGAAACGAAAATGCTGCCGCCAAAAATATTTAAATAGAGCGTTAAATTTAACCACATTGCCTCCTAAGACAGCGTTGTGAGGTTTAAAAATACCTCTTCCAACGATTCATTTGCATTCTTGCGTAATCTGTCAAGAGTATCTACCGCAACAAGCTTTCCTTTGCTGATAATTGCTATACGGTCACAAAGCTTTTCCACAACATCAATCACGTGGCTGCTGAAAAACACCGTATTGCCCTCTCTGACATGCTGGTGCATTAGTTGTTTTAATTGATATGCTGATTTAGGGTCTAGTCCTGTCAGCGGCTCGTCTAATATCCATAGCTTGGGTTTGTGCAATATTGCGCCAATGGTAACAATTTTTTGTTTCATACCGTGACTGTATGTTGCAATTTGCTTGTCTGCATCTTTTGTAAGTTCAAACAGTTCGAGATATTTTTCCGCACTCTCTTTAATTTGTTCTACCGGCACATCATACATAATGCCCATAAAATTAAGATATTCTCTCCCTGTTAGCTTTTCGGGGACGGCGTGGTCGTCGCTGACATAACCTATTAACTTTTTGACTTGGTCGCGGTTTTTCGTAAGGTCTAAACCGTTTACCTCTATCCCGCCACTTGTAGGTGTCAAAATTGACACAATCATTTTAATTGTTGTGCTTTTGCCTGCGCCGTTTGGTCCTAAAAAACCAAAGATTTCTCCTTCTTTAACCTCAAGGTTAAGGTTATTAACCGCTAAGGTGCCGCTGTTTTTGTATTCCTTTGACAATCCAATAAGTTTTAGCATATTCTCTCCCATTTTTTGAGTATAATTTTTACTATTCTTTAAGTTTTGGTTTTTTGGGGTTTTTGTTACCTGTGTCTAAACCGTTGCCGGTAGGTCGGTAAAAAATCTCCTCCGTCAAGCCCTCCGGTAAATATTGCTGTAAAACATATCCGCCGTAATTATGAGGATATTTATAACCCCCTAACTTTTCGCCCGTGCTACGCTGATGCGATTGGTCCATAAGATGCGTTGGCACTCTTGCCGTAACAAACTCCCTTGCGGCGGCTGTTGCATTTTCCAACGCCTCAACACAACTGTTTGATTTAGGTGCGTTTGCAATATATAAAATAGCTTGCGTTAACGGTATGCGCCCTTCGGGCAGTCCTATGTTTTTAAATATTTCCATCGCCGAAGAAGCCACTACCAATGCCATCGGATCGGCTAACCCTACGTCCTCCGCCGCACATATGCTTATACGGCGGGCAAGCAGCATTGGGTCGCAACCGCTTTCGATAAGTCTGCAAAACCAAAACAAAGAAGCATCGGCATCACTGCCCCGCATGCTTTTGATAAAAGCGGATATCATGTCATAATAGCTTTGTTTGTCCACGCTTAAAGGTTTTGTCTGCATAGCGTTGCGCACAGATTCTTGCGTTAATTGTATCCCTTTTTCGCTTGTGTTAGCGGTAATTGCCGCAAGCTCAAGAGCATTGTAGGCGTTACGCATATCGCCGCCGCAAAAGGAAGCAACGTAGCTTAATACCTCGTCATCAGCAATCACCTTTAAGTCTTTTAGTCCGTTGGGACTGACAATAGCACGCTTTAAACCGCTGACTATGTCATGCTCTAAAAGGGCATAAAATTCGTAAACTCGGCAGCGGGAAACTATTGCCGGCGTCATAGAATAATAAGGATTTTCTGTTGTACTGCCTATAAAAATTATTGTGCCTTCCTCAATAGCCTTTAGCACACAATCACTTTGAGCTTTGCTCCAGCGGTGACATTCGTCTAACATTAAATAGGTTTTTTTGCCGTAAAGCGTGCGTCTCTTTGCCGCTTCCTCAATGACTTTTTTGGCGTCCGCAACGCCGCTGGTAACGGCGTTCAGTTTAACAAATGCACCCTCGGTAGAATTAGCAACAATACCAGCAAGGGTGGTTTTGCCAGTACCTGGCGGCCCCCAAAAAATACTACTGCCTAATTTGTCGTTTTTTATTGCAATAAAAAGAGGGCTGTTTGGATAAATAATGTGATTTTGACCGATAAACTCATTTAGCACAACAGGGCGCATACGCTCTGCAAGAGGTCGCACAGCATTTGCATTGTCATACATATTAAAATCAGCATTACTAAACATAAAAATATATTATCACAAACAAGACAACTTTGCAATTACTTTAAATATATGCAATAAATAAACACTGATTAATAAAAGAGGTGTGTTTAATAAGTAGAAGAAATTTTTTTAATGCTAATTAGTCTCTAATTACTTTTTTTTACCTCTCGCTGTTTCAGAATTATTTTGCGAATATATAAATAGTATTTTTCCTTTTTAGCCTAAAAGAAAATACCGTAAAATCTACGGTATTTTTACTTTTTTAGCTAATAGCGTATTTTACTGTTTACATTCCTGCGCGAGTTTTTTAAAGGAAGGGAGACTCCGCTCAATTTGTTGTGTGGTTACGCAATATGCTATACGCACATAACCCGGCGCACCAAAAGAGTCAGCAGGGACAAGCATAAGCTCGTACTTTTTTGCTTTTTCACAAAACTCTCCTGCATCGGCAATAGGTGTTTTTACAAATAAGTAAAACGCTCCGTCGGGATACACGCAATCAAAGCCGTATTCCTTAAGGGCATTGTATAAGATATCCCTGTTGGTTTTGTAAATGCTTGTGTCGGCAACCTTGCCTAAACACTTCGCCGCAACACGCTGAAACAAACTGGGCGCACATACATATCCTAAAGCCCTGCCCGCACCGCATACAGCGGCATAAACATCGGCGCAATTTTTCATATCCGGATTAACAGCGATATAACCTATCCGCTCTCCCGGTATGCTAAGCGATTTGCTGAAAGAATAACATACCAATGCATTGTTATAATAATTTAGTATATAGGGTATTTTTATGTCTTCGTATACAAGCTCTCTGTATGGCTCATCACTAATAATATATATAGGATGACCATATTCCTCTTGCTTTTGTGTCAAGATAGAGCAAATTTCTTTTATAGTTTCTTCCGTGTAAATAACGCCGCTGGGATTATTGGGGCTGTTTATAACAATTGCTTTTGTTTTTGCATTTATTTTTGCCTTAAAATCCTCTAAATCGGGCTGTAAATTTGCCAACGGCTTGACGGCTACTGTCTTAATGCCATTGACGGAGGCAAAAACGCGGTATTCGGGAAAATACGGGGCGAAAATTATCATCTCGTCTTCTTCTACACACAAGGCTTTAAAACTTATTGCAAGCCCTGCCGCCGCGCCAGTAGTCATATAAATATGTGAGGGAGAGATGGTAGCGCCGTATTGGGTTTTAATATATTGCGAAATAGCTGTGCGCACTTCTTCATCCCCTTGCGCGGAAGTATATCCGTGCAATTCGATACTGCTGAAATTGAGAGCCAAATCAGCTATTGTTTTGTTTACGATTTCCGGAGCGGGGACGCTGGGATTGCCAATAGAAAAATTAAATACATTTTCCTTGCCTACAATTTTTTCCCGCTGTTTGCTGT
>CALLXO010000086.1 GCA_937875645.1 uncultured Clostridia bacterium | reverse complement strand
AACCTGAAACAACATAAAATTGCTGAGTCTCATTTGCCCGCCCGTACGCAAAATTAAATCGGGATAAGGCAAGTTTTGGTACATATTTTTTTTAAAATGCGCCTCGTTAAATTGATTTTCTTTAAGCAGTTTTGCGGCGCGTATTATTTCCGTTCTACCGCCGTAGTTTATGCAAAGATTAAGAGTAAGATTATTGCAATGAGCTGTTTTTAATGTGCAATTATCTATTAAATTAAGCAAATCTTTAGGCAAATTTGTTCGTTCGCCACTAAAAACAACCTTAATACCCTTTTGCTTAAAGCGGTCTACATCTACAAGATATTCCTTAGCTAACTTAAACAATCCGTTGACTTCGGAAGGCGGTCGCAACCAGTTTTCCGTAGAAAACACATACAGAGACACTACCCCTATATTGCCCTTTTCTAAGCAATAATCCACGACACGATGCGCTGTTTTTACCCCTTCGGAATGTCCCTTTTGACGTGACATACCCCGCATAGAAGCCCACCTGCCGTTGCCGTCCATAATAAACGCCCAGTGCAGTTTTTTCATATCACTCCTTTGTGACATCGGTTTTAAACCTGCCTACAACCAAAAGAATTTGTTTGTCAACAGTCCTAACAGCAATTACTATTGCGTCCTTCCCCACTGTTTTTTTGTCTTCGGCATATACTGTACTAAACGCTAAGCCTGACTTTTGAAGCTTTTTAATAGCTTCCTCTTGTGAAACACCCAATAAGTCATCGTTCATTAAACAGACATTATCTCATTTTCTTTATTTTTGCTTATCTCGTCTATTTCTTCTATCGCTTTGGCAACAATTTTATCCGTTTCTTTTTCGAAATCTGCTATACTGTCCTCAGATACAAGTTTGTCCGATTTGACCTTCTTTAATGCGTTAATGGTGTCACGGCGACTGTTGCGAACAGCTACTTTAGCATCTTCTGCCAATTTTTTAACGATTTTTACCGTGTCTTTACGCCTTTCTTCCGTCAATTCGGGAAATATCAGACGTATTATAGAGCCGTCATTATTTGGCGTGACGCCTATGTTTGCGGCTAAAATTGCCTTTTCTATTTTAGAAAGCAGACTTTTGTCCCACGGTGTAATAACAATCATACGAGCTTCGGGGACACTTACGCTGGCTGTTTGGGGCAAGGGAGTATTAACTCCATAATAATCAACACTTATTTTGTCCAGTAGCTTGGGGTTTGCTCTGCCAACTTTAAGCATGCCATATTCATTTTTCATAAATGTAATGCTTTTTTCAATTTTTTCGTCCAAAAGTAAAAAAATTTCCTCAATCTGCGGGATTTGATAATCCATAATACTCTCTCCTTATTTTATTACGGTGCCTATGTTTAAACCACCCACCGCATCAATTATTGCGTTAGGTTTACGCCCGTCAAAAACCAAAACGGGAATATGATTTTCCTTACACATAGAAATCGCCGTTATATCCATAGCTTGTAATTCCTTATTTATAACTTCCATAAAGGAAATTTGGTCGAACCTATGTGCATTTTTGTTTAGTTTTGGGTCGCTGTCATAAACTCCGTCAATGTTTTTTGCACATAAAAGTACTTCCGCTTTTATCTCCGCTGCCCGTAAAGCAGCTGCCGTATCTGTGGAAAAATAAGGGTTGCCGGTACCGCATCCAAAAATAACTACCCTGCCTTTTTCAAGATGACTCAATGCTTTACGCAAAATGTACGGTTCGGCAACACGGGTAATAGTAAGGGAGGTTTGTACTCTTGTCGGCACATCTTTTTGCTCTAATGCGTCTTGCAGTGCCAAAGCGTTTATTACCGTTGCTAACATGCCCATATGATCGGCTGTGGACCTGTCCATATTGCTGCCTTGACGTCCCCGCCAAAAATTGCCACCGCCAATAACTAACCCAATTTCCACTTTTTGAAGCCAAAGCTGTTTTATTTGGTCTACCAGCAAATCAATGCTTTCCTCGCAAAGTCCAATACCGCTTTCGTCCGCTAAAGCTTCGCCGCTGATTTTGATAAGTATGCGTTTGTATTTTTTCAAAAATTACGTCCCCCTTTTTCTATTTAAGAAAAATGGGAACTGCCATTTTTTTAGACTGCTCCCACTTTTTAAGGTTAAACTACTTATTAATTTGCTGCATTTGTGAAGCAATCTCTTCTGCAAAATTATCTTTACGTTTTTCCAATCCCTCGCCCATTTCATAACGGACAAAGCGGCGAACAGTAATTTTTTCGCCAATTGCAGCAATTGCCTGTGTAATCAACTGATTAACGGTAAGGGAGGAATCCCTAACATATTCTTGCTCAAGAAGACATACATCTTTAAAATATTTGTTAAGACGGCCTTCCACCATTTTTTCGATTACAGAATCAGGTTTTCCTTAGCTATGAGTTCGGGTTTTGTCGCTGCTATTTGCATGCATAGGTTGTGCACCAACTCAATAAATTGGTCGCTTCGAGCTACAAAGTCCGTTTCGCAATTAACTTCAATTAGTACGCCTATTTTGCCGCCCATATGGATATAACTGTCTACAATACCCTCTGCGGCTATCCTATCTGCTTTTTTTGCAGCGCTTGCTATTCCCTTTTCTCTCAAATACTTTATCGCATCTTCGATATTACCGTCAACGGCGATGAGAGCTTTTTTACAATCCATCATGCCTACGCCTGTTTTTTCACGCAATGTCATGATATCGGCATTAGAAAAATTAGCCATTTATTATTTCTCCTTATCTAAGATTATTCAGTTTTTGCGGCAACTTCTTCTGTGTCTTCCGACTTGTCAGCGGGAAGTTTCTTGATGTTTTAATTCCTCAATCTTTTTTTCCTCTACGTTGTCTTCATACTTTTTCTTTTTGCCTTTATAATCTGTTTTTGTTTTTTCTTCCGCGGCGGCTACAGCTTCTAAATCTGCAGCTTCCCTTAATACTTCGTCAGTATTAATGCTTAACACCACGCCTTCTTTTGCTTCAATTACAGCATTTGCGATTATGGCAGCCATAATTTTGACCGAACCAATTGCATCATCGTTACCTGGGATTACATAATCCACTTCGTCAGGGTCGCAGTTTGTGTCAACGGTAGCAACAATAGGAATGTTCATTTTGTGCGCTTCGGCAACTGCAATAGCTTCCTTTTTGGGGTCAACCACAAACATAACACCCGGCATATTGCGCATATCTTTGATACCGCCAAGGTTAAGCTCCAATTTATCCCGCTCCGCCTTTAATCCAGCAACCTCTTTTTTAGGTAACAAGTCAAATTCGCCCATTTTTTCCATCTGATTGATTTTATTGAGTCTTTCGATACGCGAACGAATAGTTTTGAAGTTTGTCAGCGTGCCGCCTAACCAGCGATTGTTGATATAATACATACCGCAACGCTCTGCTTCCTGCTTTATTGCAGTTTGAGCCTGCTTTTTTGTGCCGACAAACAAAACGGTTTTGCCGTCTGCAACAACATCACGCACAAAATTGTACGCTTCCTCTGCTAATACAACTGTCTGCTGCAAATCGATAATATGAATATCGTTGCGTGCGGAATAGATGTACTTTTTCATTTTTGGGTTCCACCTTCTCGTTTGGTGTCCAAAGTGTACACCTGCTTCGAGAAGTTGTTTCATAGAAACCACTGCCATAATTGATTACTCCTTATAAAAAAATTGTTTTTATCCTCCTCTTGTCATAACTGCTTTGGCTTTTACCTTAAAACTGGCACAACCGCCAAATAGAGCAAGAGTGTGTAATAAACCGCTTGTTATTGTATCATAATAGAATGTCTTTTGCAAATATTTACAACCTTTTTATCAAAGTTTTTAAGCAAAAGATAAATATTGATATACTTTGATTATTATTTGCTGCGCATACTAAAAAATGCCCTTTAAGGCATTTTTGTGTTTTATTTGGTTTAATCTTCGCTCTCGCACTCCTCGTTGTCGCAACAACCGCATTCGCAATCTTCATCCTCGCAGTCGCATTCACACATGCAGTCTTCTTCTTCATCAAAGCGCTTGCAATACTCTTTGTATATTTCTTCCAAAAGAGTTTCGTCCTCAATAGGACATAACATGCCCGTTTCGTCGTCGTCTTTTAGTTCGTAAATAAGCAATTCGCCTTCGCTTATCTCTTCCATTTCCTCAGCGGGACTTAAACAAAGATATTTTTTATCTTTAAAAATAAAACTGTCTTCGTAGTTAAAGGCCTTTTCGCTTCCGTCTTCCAAAGTTAAAACAATACGTTCGTCCTCTAAGTCAAACTCTGGCGCGTTGGTTTTATTGGTATCCATATATATATCCTCCTAAGATTTTACGGTAAATTTTCCGTATATATATTAATTTGATTAATGAAAAGGATATTAATCTAAAAATAAATATTATTTATAATAGTCGAGATAATTTTGCAGAATAATAGTTGCAGCAACTTTATCAATTACTTGCTTGCGATTTTCTCTCCGCATCCCGCCCTCTATTAGCACACGCTCGGCACAAACGCTTGTCAGTCTTTCGTCAATAAACTTAACGGGAATATTTGTTCTTTCTTTAAGCTTATCTATAAATTGGCGTGTTTTTAAAGTTTGCTCATTTTCGTTGTTATTTAAACTGATTGGCAATCCGCTTACAATAAGTTCGACATCCTTATCTTTGATTAAATCCGTTAGGTAGTTTAAATCCGACTCTAAATTTTTGCGAAATAAAGTATCATAAGGATTAGATATAAGTTTTAACGGATCGGACAAAGCAATACCTATTCGTTTGTCTCCAATATCCAGAGCAAGTATTCTTCCCATTTTATTGATTGTATCATAAATCCAAATAAAAGCAATTTTTTTATCACAAAAAAAAGAGAAAGATTTTCTTTCCCTTTTTGGTAAGTTACTCTTCTAAATTTTCTTCGGTCTTCTTTTTTAACATTTCTTTGCCCTTTCTTAAATATTCTCTTACCTTAGGGCAATATTCAACCAGTGCCACACCGCCGACAATCCCTAAAGTGAGGACCAGCATATGCGATAATTTCATAACCCACCTCCTCTTACCTTTAGTTTGAGTAATATTGTCGTTTTTACGCTTAAATTTTGCAATTATTTTAAATGCCGCAAAAAAAGCTTGCGGCGAAAATTATTGTTTACTGCGGTAATCGTCGATAGCTTTTTTTATTGCTTCTTCCGCTAAAACAGAACAATGAATCTTTTGCGGGGGTAATCCCTCCAGTTCTTCAATTACTTGCGAATTGGTGAGTTTTAACGCTTCCTCTATACTTTTACCCTTTATCATTTCGGTAGCGGTGCTACTTGTAACGATTGCTGCCGTACATCCAAAAGTTTGAAATTTAGCATCCTCGATAATATCGTCTTTTATCCTAAGAGTAATTCGCATTATGTCTCCGCAGGTAGCATTGCCTACTGTTCCCTCACCGTCAGGGTTTTCGATAACACCGACATTACGTGGATTAGCAAATGTTTTTAACACTTTTTCGTTATACATTTTTAATTTCTCCTTCTTTTAGTGTAAATAAAGGTGACATATTTCTTAACCGCTCAATAATCTCTTTTAGCCTTTCAACGGTATAATCTACTTCTTCTAAAGTATTGTGCTTTCCAAAAGAAAAGCGTATTGTACCGTGAGATACTTCCACCGGCACACCCATAGCAAGTAAAACGTGGGACGGGTCAAGGCTGCCGCTGCTGCAAGCAGAGCCGCTGGATACCGCTATTCCGCTAAAATCCAACAGCATCAAAATGCTCTCCCCTTCTACATAGTCAAAGCTGAAGCTGGCGTTTGAGGGCAATCTGATTGTGGGATGACCGTTGTATTTTACATAGGGGATTTCCTTAATAACTCTTTTTACAAAATGGTCACGCAAAGCCGCT
>CALLXO010000085.1 GCA_937875645.1 uncultured Clostridia bacterium | reverse complement strand
CGTTTTAGGTGCCACGGTTGCCGGTGTATCAACGTTTGATAAATTCGATTTGTTGGAGATATTTAACAAAGCAAATATTTACAAAGACAATATTGGATTTAGAGCAATAAATCGCTCACCTATTTATTATTTATTAAACGACGAAATTAAAACAATGGACCCAATAGGAAAAGTGGGAACAAAACTTACCGGTCTTATTTCTTATACATACGCAGATGTAAATTATCTTAACAAGATGGCAAAAATTTTAAAGGAAATAGGGATAACTAAGACGGAGTTTGTTTCCAATTGCCTTGCAGAAAGCTGGTTTTTGTTTGATGCAAAAATGAGAGACAATTATATTATACTTATAGACGTCGGCTACATTTGTACTAATATTATGCTGATTTACGGTGACGGCATTGTTTTTTTAAAGTCTTTTGCTATCGGCAGTGGTCATATTTCTGCGGACTTATGTGAGATGCTCAATATGGATTATAAATCTGCTGAGGAATTGATAAGCAAAATCAATCTCAATTTAGAATTTGATATAGAGGATACTTATAAGTTGTCAAAAGGTTTATCTGTCAATGCGGAGAAAGCAAATAATATTGTTAAAGCACGTATTGAAGATATTGCCGATTATTTAAACAGGTGCATGCAGTTGTGTCCATACGTCATTGACAGCAACACTCCCGTATATTTAACGGGAGGGGGCTTAACATACATTAAAGGCGGCGCTCAATGTCTTTCTGTTATGTTGGATAAGACGGTAAAAACTGCAATCTCAAACAATCCGTTAACAAACAATCCTCAGCACTCTACAGCATACGGCTTGATGGATATTGCTTTTAAACAAAAGAATAATTAATATTAGGAGGGAATTCCAATGGAAAATAGATATGAAGACAGTATAGAACACTCTTCGAGAGTTGCGCAAATTAGAGTTGTAGGAGTAGGCGGCGGAGGGAATAACGCCGTCAATCGTATGATACAGGCTGGCATAAAAAGTGCAAGTTTTATTGCCGTTAATACCGACAAACAAGCTTTGTTTTTGTCCCATGCCCCTAAACGTATCCAAATAGGCGAAAAAATTACGAAAGGGTTGGGAGCAGGTGCAAATCCTGATATTGGACGGCAAGCGGCGGAGGAAAGTCGAGATATTATTAGAGAATCGCTCAAAGGTAGTGATTTAGTTTTTATTACTGCAGGCATGGGAGGAGGTACAGGTACGGGTGCCGCACCGGTAGTTGCCGCTATCGCAAAGGAAATGGGCATTTTAACAGTTGCTGTTGTGACAAAACCCTTTACTTTTGAAGGGCGCAGACGTATGGAAAATGCCGATATGGGCATAGCCAATTTGCGTAAAAACGTTGACACTCTGGTTGTTATACCTAATGACAAACTTACACAAAACTTTAGTAAAGATATTACTGTAGTAGAGGCGTTTAGACGAGCAGACGAGGTTTTACGGCAGGGCATACAGGGTATTTCGGATATAATTGTATTCCCTTCTCTTATTAATTTGGATTTTGCTGACGTAAAAACTATTATGGAAAACCGCGGTATGGCTCATATGGGTTTGGGGATTGGCAAAGGTGAAAACCGCACTATGGAAGCGGTGCGCCAAGCCGTTTACAGTCCCTTGCTTGAAACAACAATTGAAGGCAGCACGGGGCTTATTATCAACATAACCGGGGGGATTTCTCTGACTATGGCTGAAGTGCAACATGCTGTCAGTTTGGTGCAGGAAATTGTAGACCCTTCCGCTGCACTCATTTTTGGAGCAGATATTAGAGAAGACATCGATGACGAGGTGCAGGTAACCATAATTGCCACAGGTTTTGACAGCAAAAACGAGAAAATGGATAAAATTAACAGAAACTTTTATGCAAAAACACCTTATCACGAAAGCAATCCCGCAAAAAAGGAGTTGTACGGTAACAGGATAGACGATAAATTTACACAAACAGCAAATAATACGTACATACAAGATAGGCAAACTGCGGCGACAAATACCGGTTTCAACAAACTACCTTCGCCAAACCTTACTCTTGACAATGATAGTAATATTCCTCCTTTTTTAAGAAATCTTAAAAATAGAGACAAATACAAATAAAAACATGGAAAATACTTTCCCTTATCTCTCTGAGTATAAAGAAGCAATATATCTTAAACGTCTTTATTTAAAGACGATATATTGCAAAAACAAAATTAGGAAATAATAATATTTGAGGCATAGTAATTTATGAAAAGAACTTTATTAAACTGGCTACATCAGCATTTTGAAGAATACGACGGAAAAACCGTAACCGTATGCGGTTGGGCACGCACAATACGTGACAGCAAGGCTTTTGGGTTTATTGAATTAAACGATGGCAGCTCATTTAATGGCGTACAAATCGTATTTGAAGCGCAAACATTGGCTAATTATGAGCAAATTTCTAAACTTAATGTAGGCGCAAGCTTAGTGGTAACGGGCAAGGTGGTGCTTACGCCGCAAAACAAGCAACCATACGAAATAAAGGCGGAAAAAATTGAGGTGGAAGGGCTTTCTTCTCCTGATTATCCATTGCAAAAAAAGCGTCATTCCGTTGAATTTCTGCGTGAGATTGCACATTTGCGCCCCCGTACAAATTTGATTGGCGCTGTTATGCGTGTACGAAGTGTAGCATCCTTCGCAATACACAAATTTTTTAACGAAAACGGTTTTATTTACGTGCATACGCCTATTATTACTACCAGCGATTGCGAAGGCGCAGGGGAAATGTTTAGGGTTACTGCTATTGATTTAAATAATGTTCCTAAAACAAAAGAGGGCAAAGCAGACGATTCGCAAGATTTTTTTGGCAAATATACCGGTTTGACCGTTTCGGGACAGCTAAACGGCGAAGCTTACGCTTTGGCATTTGGCAAGATTTATACCTTTGGACCTACTTTTAGGGCGGAAAACAGCAATACTCAGCGCCATGCAGCGGAATTTTGGCAGATAGAGCCGGAAATTGCTTTTGCTGACTTAAATGATGATATGCAGTTGGCGCAGGATATGGTTAAGTACGCTATCAATTATGTGCTTAAAAATTGTCCTAAAGAGATGGAGTTTTTTAATTCTTTTATAGATAACAGTTTAATACAGCGGCTTACTGATTTAGTCAACAGTGAATTTGCGCATATCACCTATACTAAGGCGGTAAGTTTGCTCGAAAAGCACAACGATAAGTTTGAGTATCCCGTGCATTGGGGCAGCGATTTACAGACGGAACACGAAAGGTTTTTAACTGAGCAGATTTATAAAGGACCTGTTTTTGTCACTGATTACCCTGTGGAAATTAAGTCCTTTTATATGCGACTTAACGATGACAAAAAAACCGTTGCGGCAATGGATATGCTTGTGCCAGGAGTGGGGGAACTTATTGGCGGCAGTCAAAGGGAAGAAAGGTTAGATTATCTCGAAAAACGCATTGAAGAGCTAAAAATGGATAAGGAAATTTATCAATGGTATTTAGATTTGCGCAGATACGGTGGCACTAAACACGCCGGCTTTGGGTTAGGTTTTGAGCGGTTTTTAATGTATTTAACAGGCGTTACAAATATTCGTGACGTTATACCTTTCCCCCGTACCGTTAACAATGCGGAATTTTAATTGATATAATTTAATAGAAATAAGCATACAAAAACCCGTCCGGTGGAGACGGGTTTTTGAGTAATATATAGGTACTATGGAATTAGATTGTTTGCTGTTTTTCTATTGTGTTTTGACGTCAATCGTTTATTTGGTTTTTATATTTGAGCATCAATTGCAAAAATTCCTTTTTGTAGGGGTTGTCGTTAAGGTTTGTCACGCTGTTTAACCTTGCAATTACGTTGTCTATATTTGCGGTGCCTTTGAAGGTTGATTTTCTCATAATGAGAGCGGCTTCTACTACTGCGGAAATAAATTTAATGTCGTCGGTAGGGGTAACTATATTGCCAAAGCCTACGTTTTGGGAAAGCATGCGCTCGGTATTGTCCGCTATGTCAGGATTTTTATATTTAACCGAAACGTTAAGGAAGTCGCC
The DNA here is from genome assembly GCA_937875645.1 of uncultured Clostridia bacterium. GTDB lineage: Bacteria > Bacillota > Clostridia > Christensenellales > CAG-314 > SFEB01. The sequence continues at coordinate 2,106 of CALLXO010000085.1, read as the reverse complement.
GCTTTGTGCGCTTTCCGTCAATACGATTTCGTACACTGCTGTCACTGTAAGTCCTGCGCCTATTTCGCCGGCGTCTTTTTCGGTATTTTCCCAATCCTCATTGGTGAGCAACTTGTTTTCGTAACCCAGAAGGCGATAGCTATAAACTTTTTCGGGGTAAAATTCCACTTGAGCTTTAACGTCACGTGCCACGGTGTTGAGGGTGCCGTTCATTTCCTCCACTAAAGCGCGCCGCGCCTCGGTGAGAGAGTCGATGTAGGCGTAATTACCGTTGCCATTGTTTGCCAGCGTTTCCATTTTATTGTCTTTAAGGTTGCCGTAGCCAAAACCAAATACCGATAGGTATATGCCGCTGTCGCGTTTATTTGATATAAGCGTTTCGAGTCCACTTTGTGAAGATACGCCGACGTTAAAGTCGCCGTCGGTAGCGAGAATCACTCTGTTGTTGCCCCCCTCAATAAAGTGCTTTTGAGCGAGTCTGTACGCTGTGTTTATGCCGCCTGCTCCTCCTGTTGAGCCGCCTGCCGTCAAGTCAGAAATTACGTTTGTTATGCGGACACACTCCGAACCGGACGCGCCGTCTAAGCGTACGCCGCTACTGCCTGCGTAGGTGACTACAGAAACAATGTCGTTGGCATTAAGGTTTTCGGCAAGGAGAATAAAGGCGGACTGCATCAAGCCTATTTTATCTGGACTGTCCATAGATCCTGATACGTCGAGTAAAAATACTAAATTGTTGCGCTTTTCTCCCTTTGTAATGTCCATAGAGCGTAAGCCTACTGTGAGAAGCTTTGCCGACGTGTTCCATGGGCATTCGCTAATGTATCCATTAAGACTTAACGGCTCGTTTTGGACGGGAAGGGGATAGTCGTATTTAAAGTAGTTTACCATCTCCTCTATACGCACTTGGTCCTTTATTATCCCGCTGCCGCGGTTTTCGTTGATTGCACGGCGTATGCCAGAATAAGACGCAGTGTTTACGTCTAACGAAAATGTGGATTTTGGGACTTGAGAAACAAGTGTCACGGGGTTTTCGTTAATTTGATTGTATTCGTTAGAGTTTATTTCGGCGTTGTATTGCATGTCCGTCCAACTGTCGTCTTTGCTGTCACAGCTTGCATAAAAAACTGTTATCGTTACAAGCAGCAGTGCCATCACCAAAAAACCAATCTTTCTCTTTTTCATTTTAAATCCTCCTTAAGCTTTTTGCTTTATACCCTTATAACAACAGCAAAGCGTCTTTTGTCCGAGTATTTTAAAAAAAAATGCAAAAAACTTTTTTAAACAGTGCTTTTAATGCGTAGGCTAATCGATGCCGAATATGCGTTATGGTTTTAGGCGGAAGGGGAGATTAGCAGCGTATAATATGCGCTAAGGTCTGAATTGGAAGAAGAAATTAACCTCATATAATACTCGATACCGTCGCTTTCAAAGTAACCGTAAGTGTAATATTCCCCATTTTTATGCTCTGACTTTTGTTTTAATACGTCTCCCGGGTATTTTTTGTATGCGGTAAAATCCGTCAATCCCTTTTTTAAATCTGCCACCACCAAAAGCTTTTCCATTCCGTTATCCCCCAAAAAAAGGTACTCTATGGTGACGACAAAAAGCTCGCCGCTTTTGTCTATAAACTGCTTGACGTCAGCCACTTCCTCATTTTTTATGATTTTTAGTCCCTCGATGTTTTCAACGTCAGAAATGCTCGAATCCCTGCGGCTAATGGAAGCCGCCGAATATGTGAGAGGAGACTCAAAATCGGGTATCATTTTGCTTGCCAACACGATAATCACCAAAACAATTAAGCACGCCGCCGCCGTGGCAAAATATCTTATCCACGTTTTGCGCCGATTTTCTTTAATCTGCCTTAATATATGCAAAGCGGGGTAATGAGCGTTTTGTGGGGCTTCAACTGCAGAGGTATAACGCAACAGCGCTTGCTGTATTTCTAAATCTTTTTCTTCGCGGGCAACAGGCGGTTTTTGTTTTTTCACTTTTGCGTACCTCCTAAAACGATTTTCATTTTTGCCTCGGCACGAGCTATTGTGTCGCATACCGTCGACTTTGGCAAGTTTAGTTCGAAGGCTATTTCGCGTATTGTCATATCGT
>CALLXO010000084.1 GCA_937875645.1 uncultured Clostridia bacterium | reverse complement strand
ACATTTACCGAAACGTGGAAGCCTCTGCCCCTGCTATTATGGATAGAGCAAAAGTTTCCTCCCCTCTTTATACGGGGATAATGGCTATTGACAGCATGGTGCCTATCGGAAAAGGTCAGCGAGAATTAATAATAGGCGACAGACAAACAGGCAAGACGTCCTTGGCACTTGACGCTATAATAAATCAAAAAGGCAAAGACGTTTTATGCGTATATGTGGCTATCGGGCAAAAGTCCTCTACTATCACCAAAATAATTAGCGATTTGATAAAACATGAGGCGTTAGAGTATACGGTGATTGTAGCCGCAACTGCCGGTCAGCCTGCGCCCTTGCAGTATTTAGCGCCCTATACCGGCACGGCTTTGGCAGAAGAATTTATGTACAACGGACGTGATGTCTTAATTATTTACGACGATTTAACTAAACACGCAATAGCTTACAGGACAATTTCGCTGCTTTTAAAACGTCCTTCGGGGCGAGAGGCATACCCGGGAGATATATTTTATATACATTCACGTTTGCTGGAAAGAAGCGCAAAGCTGTGCGATGCTCTTGGCGGCGGCTCTCTTACCGCTCTGCCCATTGTGGAAACTTTGGCAGGAGATATTTCGGCATATATACCTACTAACGTAATTTCTATTACTGACGGTCAAATATACCTAGAAAGCGAACTTTTTAACGAAGGAATACGCCCCGCAATAAACGTAGGACTTTCTGTATCCCGTGTGGGAGGCGCGGCTCAATGTGACGCAATGCGCAAAGTCAGCGGAAAGGTGCGGCTTGATTTGGCGCATTACCGCGAGATGGCTCTTTTTTCACGTTTTGGCGCAGAGCTTGACGCTTCTACAAAGGATATTTTAAACAGAGGCGAATTGCTGACAGAAAGTTTGAAACAATTGCAATATTCCCCTAAAAAAATGTGCGATATGGTGGTAGAGCTTATTGTCATGAAAAACAATTTGTTAAAGGACATTAAACCCAACGGTGTTAAGGAATTTATTGACGGTTTAATAAAGTATATATACAAAAAACACAAAGAGGTAATAGACAAAATAGTTATTACCAAAGATATTGACGAGACGGACGAAAACACTATTATCTCTATCGTAAACGAATATAGGGAAAGCAAAATAGAATGAAGGGACAAGAAATAAAGCGGCGCATGAATGGCGTTAAGGAGACTGTTAAGATTACTAAAGCTATGCAAATGATTGCTGTGTCAAAAATGTATAAGACACAACAAAATTTTGAAAACAGCAAAAAGTTTCTTTCTGAAGTAAAAAATTCCGTTAGTTTGCTTATGAATCCTTCTGTTAGCCGTCACCCTTATTGTGTCAATCACAAAGGCGACCGAATCGCCTATATAGTCATATCGGGCGACAAAGGTTTTTGCGGCGACTACAATTTGTTAGTCCTTGAAGCAGCCTTAAAAGATATGCAGGACAAAAATGTTGTCAAGATTTTTGCAATAGGCAAGACAGCAGCGGATTTTTTTAACAAAAGAGGTATGGACGTAAGCAATTTATACGTACACCTTTTGCAAAATCCCCTGCCTTTTGATGCACAAGTTGTTACCGATGATATGCTGCAAGGATTTGTTGAGGAAAAAATTGACAAATTATATCTTGTATATACCGAAACACACAGTCTTTCGGTACAACAAGTTGCCATAAAAAAAATGTTACCCATTGATTTTGTACCTCAGGATAAAGATACTCCTATTATAAACAAGGATAAGGATATTTCCCCTTTTCTTTATCAATATGTATGGTCAGAAATATTGCACGCCCTTAATTCCGCAAGCTTAGCAATCAATTACAAAACCATGATTACCATGCAGCAAGCTACAAGCAACGGTATGGATATGCTTAAGCAACTGCAATTAGATTACAACCACAAAAGACAGGAAAATATAACGACTGAGCTATTAGACATAGCGACTTCTCAGCAAGGTAAAAGGATATGACAAAAAAAGTTTCTCCAGGTAAAATAACACAAATAATAGGTACAGTAATTGACGTTTACTTTCCCAACCATTTACCCAAACAAAACGAGCTTTTGTTGGTAGATGCCGTTGACCGTAAAGTAAAGATAGAAGTACTCGCACACAATAACGATAACACAGTAAGGTGTATATCTATGGAAGCTACCGAAGGATTGTCCAGAGGCATGACGGTAATTGCTACCGGTGACACCATAAAAGTACACGTAGGCCCCTCCGCTTTAGGTAGAGTAGTAAATGCTTTAGGAGAACCTATTGACGGTTTAGGTGACATAAGAGGCAGAAAATGGAGTATCTATCGTGATGCTCCTCCCTTGACAGAGCAGCGGCCTACCACCGAAATTTTTGAAACAGGTATAAAAGTTATCGATTTATTGACACCTTACGCTAAAGGAGGCAAAATCGGTCTCTTTGGCGGTGCGGGAGTGGGCAAAACTGTTTTAATACTCGAACTTATCAATAATATTTCTAACAAGCACGGCGGGCGTTCAATTTTTACAGGAGTGGGAGAGAGAAGCAGAGAAGGTTTTGAAATGATTGAAGAAATGACCGCCTCTGGCACACTAAAAAACACCGCTCTTGTCTTTGGACAGATGAACGAATCGCCCGGTGCAAGGATGCGTGCCGCTTTTACCGGCTTAACAATAGCAGAGTATTTTAGAGACGTCAACAAACAGGATGTTTTGCTTTTTATCGACAATATTTTCCGCTACATTCAAGCAGGAAGCGAAATATCGGCTTTGTTAGGTAGGATGCCTTCCGCTGTAGGTTATCAGCCCACACTAAGCACTGATATAGGAGCTTTAGAGGAAAGGATAAGCAATACTACTAAAGGTTCGATAACTTCCATTCAAGCGGTGTACGTGCCGGCAGACGACCTTACAGACCCTGCGCCAGCCACGTTGTTTACTCACTTGGACGCAATAACGGTACTTTCGAGAAAGGTTGTAGAACAGGGTATTTATCCGGCAATTGACCCGTTAGAGTCGGGCAGCAGAATTCTCGAACCAGATATTGTAGGACAAGAACATTATTACACCGCAAGAAAAGTAATTGAAACTTTGCAGCGGTACAAAGAATTGCAGGATATTATCGCAATTTTAGGAATGGACGAGTTAAATCCAGAGGATAAGTCCACTGTGTACCGTGCGAGAAAGCTTCAAAGATTTTTTAGCCAGCCTTTTCACGTTGCAAGTATTTATACAGGTAGTGAAGGCCGTTATGTGCCGCTTGAAAAAACGATACAGGGATGTAAAACAATACTTGAAGGTAAATGTGACCATATCCCAGAAAATGAGTTTTATTTTATCGGCGAATTGTCTGATATTAAAGGTTATAAGATATGAAAACTTTTTATTTGCAGGCTTTGACTCCCGAAAAAACTTTTTTTGAAGGAGAAATTGTGCGCTTAACTGTGACGTTAAGTGACGGAGGTTATGAGGTGTTGGGTGGACATCTCCCCTCTGTATGCAAAATAGTAGTGGGAAAATGCGAGTTGACGCTGCCCGATAATACAAGGCGTATATTTGCTTGTAATGACGGAACGCTTAACATTGCAAGAGATAAGGTAAGTATTTTTAGCGATTTGTTGGAATGGGAAGAGGATTTAAAAAAAGCAATTAAAGAAAGAATGGAGTTAATTGACAAAGAGCAACAACGCCGAAAACAAAGCGATATGGAAAATAAACTGGGTTTAGCGGCATTGCAAAGAGCTTTCTGGTATCTAAAAAACGATAAATCTCTCTAAAAAGGTAGGCAAATTCTGATTTTTAGCGTATTATAGTTGTTAATAA
>CALLXO010000083.1 GCA_937875645.1 uncultured Clostridia bacterium | reverse complement strand
GAGTGCTTAAATGCTCTACCTTTTTTACCTATCCCACAACATTTATTATAGAACCGATTATAATTCCTTGCAAATGTTTCGTTATTTTTTGAGCAAAACAATGGCCTGGCTTGCTATACCTATCCCTGCGGCAGTTATCCCCAAATTCTCGGTAGTAGTTGCACTTATGTTTACTTGACTAAGCGGCACTTTAAGTGCACCGCATAAATTTTTGCGCATTTTATCAATGTACGGTGCAAGTTTTGGTTGCTGCGCCATTATTACGATGCTAACGTTTACAACGGAATAACCCAACTGTTCGCAAAACGCCATTACTCTGTTTAACAGTGTAATACTGCTTATGTTTTTGTAAGTTGAATCAGTATCTGGAAACAAATTGCCAATATCTTTTTGCCCTAAAGCGGACAAAAGAGCGTCCATTAAAGCGTGTACAGGTGCATCGGCGTCGCTATGACCTATTAGGCCTGATGCAAAAGGTATTTTTTCGCCGCATAAAATCAAATCGCGGTTTTCGCCTAACTTATGAGCGTCAAAACCTATCCCTGTTTTATATTGAATTAAATCCTGCTGATAGGTAATTTTTTGGTTGGTGCGCTCGCCTTCTACAAAGTTTAAGCTTCCAAACCTATTTAAATAAATTTGACTGTCATCGGTGGTTGCTTTGTCATGAAAAACGTAAGCTTCCTTAATTTGTTTTGCGTCGAAAACCTGCGGAGTTTGCACTAAGGTAATTGCGCTTCGGTCCAGCGGGATAATTTTGTCGGTAATAGCGTATGCTGTATCACTTAAAGGGACTGTGGGGATTGCGTTACCTTTTTCCTCCGCTTCTTTAAACAGCTTAATAAATAGGTTTTTACTTGCAAAGGGTCTTGCGCCGTCATGTATTGCTACAAGTTGAGCGTCATTTGGCAAAGCGTTTAAAGCATTTGTAACAGACTGCGTGCGTGTTTGCCCGCCGTTAACATACAAAACATCGTCACCAAAAAGGCTGGCGAATTTATCGTGCTTAGTTTCGTTTATAACAAGAATAATATTGTTGCATACTTCTTTTGCAACAGACAGCGTTGTGCGTATTAGGGGCGCACCTAAGTAATCAATAAACATTTTGTCCGCGCCAAATCTATTGCCTTGTCCCGCAGCAAGGACAATTACCCAATTTTTTGCATTGTCAATCATTTTTCGCCTCGTTATCAATTATTTTGTACATAGTTGTCGCATCTTCTTTTTTGACATTGTCACGAGTGTCTAATACGTCAAAAACCAATTTTCCGTATGCAAAACCTACGCTAACCCTGTCGCCTACTTTTATTTGTGCTCCCGGTTTAGCAGGTTTTCCGTTTACGGAAACTTTGCCGCCTTGACACGCTTCGTTGGCAATAGTACGCCGTTTGAGAATGCGTGATACTTTTAAAAATTTATCAAGTCTCATAACTCACCACACTTTTTTATTGATTTTATTATACTTTTTATAATAAAAAAATGCAATAAGTTTAGCGTAACCGTTTTAGCTATAGACAAAACTTGATTTTGTGCTATAATAAACAGTAGGCGGTAAAAATCATATATATATACAGCAAAATAATAAAAACTTAATGGGAGGCATTTATGAGAAAGAATTTTTATTTGATTCTCTTTTGTATCTTTATTACTATCATTTTAGTATTGTGCTCTGCTTGCGTTGATACTAATGGAAATGACGATGATGACACTCCAGAGCAGCCGAAAATTTGCATTTTCAATTATGGACAAAAAACTAAAATTTAATTTTTGACAAAATAGATAATTACTTGACAGATTTAAATATAGAATTTTAATTAGTAAGCTTTATACTTATTGTAATTATAAAAATCTATAAAAAGGAGGAATAAAATTTATGTAAGTTATTTGTTGTTGAAATTACAAAAAGAGAACAGGCACTTGTTGCCTTAGAAATACATATGAAATAAAGTAAGATTATTAAAAAGGAGAAAAAGATGAACAAGAAGAAATTTATTCTGTTGTTTTTAGCAATATGTATATTAGTAACAAATCTATTATTGTTTAGCGGATGTAAGTATATAAAACCGCAATTTGAAGAAGGTTTTTTTACATATAATATGTACGATAAAAATAGCGTAAGCATTTTTGGATTAACGGAAAGCGGAAAACAGCAGGAGACAATTGTTGTGCCAAAAACATTGGGAGGTTATCCCGTAAAGAGTCTCGGCGAAAACAAAGGACCTGGTTTTGTCTATGGTTATTGGGAAAGTGAAAATTTAAAAAAGGTATACATTACTCATGAAATAGAAATGATGAAAGGTGTATTTTCTCACTGTGGGAATTTAAATAAAGTAATTTTTATTGGCTATTATGAATTTAATGAAATTAATATCAATATATCAGATTTGCGTCAAAATGGAAGATACTTTGCCAGAAATTTATATGAAAGTCGAAAAAATGCAATATATGATGGCACTTACATTGAAGATGCGTATTACCGTCCGGCAGACGTAACATACTATCTTAATTACGAAACACCGGAGCCGATATATTGGGCGGACGATTACGACAATGAACTAATATCTTTTGAGCCACCTACTCCAACACGTGAGGGCTATACCTTTGGCGGTTGGTATAAAGAAGCAGAATGTATAAACCAATGGAATTTTGAAACGGATAAAGTAGCTCCAAAGCAATACGATGATTATGTTTGCACCTATCAAATAATACAATTGTTCGCTAAGTGGATTTAATAGAATAAAGGAGAATTGAAATGAATAAATTATCAAGTTTCATAACTCATCAAACTTTTATTGATTTTATTATACGTTTTATAGCCAAAAAAGGCAATAAGTTTAAATCAAACGTGATTTAATTTGACAGCAACGATTATCCTATCAAGAATAATTATTTTTTCTCTAATTAACAAAAGAATGACACATAATGTTTTAAGATTATGCGCCATTCCTTAATCGGATGTATTGTTCAATAATTCATAGAATTATTATGAACCCATATGGTTTACTCTTCCCCGGTGTAGCCGTAAATAATTTCGGAGCCATAAAAGGTCTCTGTCCAATAATTACCGTCATCCCAATCATCCATTATTGATTCTTCAAAACGGCAATATATTGTATCAATGTCAGCGTCTTCGAAGGCAGATTCGCCAATATAAGTAATGCTTGCGGGCAATATTATCGAATCTATTCCGTTGCCTGCACACATAAATGCTCCGTAGCCTATGGAAAGAATATTGTTACCAAAATCTATTTCCTCAATCTTTGGACAACCACTAAAAGCATTATCGCCAATATTTACCGAGCAGTCTGCAAAAACAATGCTTTTCATTTCAGCCGAAGAAAATGCGCTCTCTCCGATTTCTCTTATATATTCAGGAAATATTATTTGCGTGATTTTTGTCTTTGCAAATGCGCTATACCCTATAGTTTCGACACGATTAAAATCTATTGAAGTAAGAGTAGTATTATCTTGGAAAGCATATGGTCCAATATGCTTTACTTCTAATGGCACGGTATAGGACGTAGCAGAACCTTTATAAATAAGTAATCTGTCTCCCGCTACATTAAACACGCTATCTTCTCTTATGTCAACATCAGATTTACAATAAACCATTTGATTTGTTTTTGAAAATGAGGCATACCAACTTTTTATTTCGTTTGCCATATCGTTATTTTGCGCAACGAATACGCATACGCTTGACATAAACGCATTTGATATTTTACCTGTATTGCCACTACTATTAAGAGAAAGCATATTTCTCAAACTATCCGTTTGGGTGTGTGAAAATTCTATACTTAACAACGCAGACATTTTATAGAACGCGCGTTCTCCTATCGTCGTTACGTTTTGAGGTATAACGATATTTTTTATATTTGTATTTTGCTGAAATACGCCGTAAGCAATAGTATTCACTGTATCAGGTATTTCAATATCAGTTATGTCAGCTCCACCTACATATTCAAGCAAGACGCCATCCTCAATAACAAATAATTTTGACGGGTCAAATTCACTTGTTATGTAAGAGGCAAATGTACTCCAATTAACCTTAAAATCTTCCTCCAAGTCGCTATCAACAATAATCATAGGCATTACGTTTTGATTTGCATTCAATAAGGGCAAAATCGTTGCGCCTTCTGCCATAACGATATAAAGCTTATTGATAGATGCGCAATTGAAAAATATATGCTCTCCTATAGTTGCGTTATCAGCAAAGGTGAGGGCAAGTTCTTCTATCGGCGTATTTGCAAATGCGCGTTGTCCGATGCTTTTCATTTCGCCTTCAATGGTTAGAGTGATCAGATTTTCTGAGCCGGAAACAAAATACTCAGGTATATTAGTGACAAAATGTGGCACCGTTAAAGAGGTAAGATTGGGACTTGAAGAAAGCAAGAACTTGCCTAAAGACATAGACCCTTCATAATCTATCTCAGTTGGGAAGTTAAACTCCGTCAAGCTTTCCATTGTAGAAAACGCCGTTTGACCTATAGTTCTTACAGAAGAGGGCAAGGTAATTGATGTAATATTTAAACAATTACGGAATGCGCACACTCCTATTTCCTCTAGACCGTCATTGAAGTTTATAGAAGTCAGAAAATTTGCATGTTCAAAGGCATAAGTGCCAATCTTTTTGACATTGTTAGGTACTGTGTAAGATGTGCCCGCTTTTTTAACGGGATACCAATAAAGTATTGTTTCGTCGGCAGAAAACAGTATGCCCTCTTTTGCAGTAAAGGTATTGTTTGCAGTAGCTACGGTTATTTCTTCCAAATGAGCCATTATGCTGGGTAATGTGATCGAATTTACAGTAGAAGGCAAATTAAGAGTTACTAAAGCAGTGAAAGAAAAAGCGTACTGTCCAATTGTAGTTAATCCTTCCGGCAAGTTTATTTGCGTAAGGGTACTGCAACCACTAAAGGCTCCGTAATCGATTTCTTTAACGCCATTGCCCAATACTATTTCAGATAAACTGCTGCAATTATCAAAAGCATATTTGCCAATTTTAGTTATGCTGTCAGGCAATACTACTTTTTTAATATTGCTTAAATTATAGAATGAATTTTCCCAAATTTGACTGCCTCCCGTTAACACAATTTCTTCCAAAGTTTCCGGTACAGCCATAGACTGTAACAAGTAATTGCTACTACCAAATATATAACCAAAGTTTTTAGCAAAAGTACCTTCTGCTGTGCTACCTATAAAAGGCAATGTGACTTTTTTTAGATTGGTCAAGCCACTGAGTATCGCACCTAACTGTGTGATATTGCCAGATAAGGAAAACTCTTCGATATTAACAAAGCCATTTAATAAATCGCTGTCTGTAACATTTTCTGGCGCATGTGTAACGAATAATTTTTTAAGGTTAATAGGCACGCCTTCTGGGAATAAAACATCAGCATTGCAACCAAAATAAGTTACAGTTATTTCTTCCAAATCAGTCATTCCGTCAAAAGCACCAAAACCGAGATAATCAATGTTGTCACCAATAGTCAGTTTTGTTACTGCTGTTTGATTTTTAAAGCCTTCGGTCAAAATTTCATTAATCACTACCCCTTCGTAAAGAGCAGGTATAACTAATTCGCCTTCAAAAGCAAAATCTTTTTTCGCAGAAATAGCATAACCGCCTTCTTTCTTAGGGCTGAGCAAAAAACCGTCTGCAGTTTCAATTTGCGCTTCCCACTTGGCGTAAATGGTGGTATCGGCTGTCAACGGTTGCTCAAAGGTGTATTCGTTTTGGAAATCGTCCTCAGCATACCAACCAAAAAAGACAAAGCCGTCTTTTGTGGGCTGGTCAAAAAATACTGGTATTTGGCCTTTATTTACTCTTAACGGGGCTATTTCATTACCGCCCAAAGTGTCAAAAATCAGTTCAAATACGTTTTGTGACCACTTTGCATAAAGGGTTATATCTCCTGTTAAGATGGTCCCAAAATCAAAGGAAGTTTCTAATTCCTCATCAATAAACCAACCCAAGAATTCGTTTTTGTCAAGGGTGGGTGCGTTAGGCGCTTTTGCCTCGCCGTTGTAACTTATGTATTGCTTAGCTACTTCCGACCCGCCGTTAGAGTCAAAGGTGACGGTATGTATAATTTCTTCAAATTTAGCGTACATAGTCATATCACTTGTTACGGTGTGCGTTTCGAAAATCCATTTAGAGTCGTCAGAGCATTCCTCCGTTGTGTACCAACCTTCAAAAACAAATCCTGTTTTTATTGGTACATCAGGTATTTCAACTTTGGCGTCTTTTTTCACCTGTTGCGGCTCGATTGTGCCGTTATCAAAGGTGTTAAAGCTAACCGTATAGCTTTTTGTGCATGCGCCTAAACATATAGTAAGACACAGTACAGCAAAAATTAATGCTACCAAGAGTATGATTGACTTGCGTTTATAAGTAGTCATAGTTTCTCCTCCTATTTATTTCTTTTTGTTTTAAACAACAATTTACTTTATCGAAATAAATTAATTAACTGGATTATAATATTTGTCTATAGTATAATTGTTATCAAATTAATAATAATCATTAAAGTGATAATTGTCAATAGTTTGCTTGACAATTGTTTGTGAAAGTTTTATAATTTGTCTGAAATGATTGGTATAGGAAGTGAAAACAATGGATTTGGCGGAGATACAGGCATTAGCGGACTTAGTAAACGAAGAAGGACAGTTAATAAATCTTAAACTTGCTGATGTAAGCGTGGACGGAAGTTTCTACGACAAATATGATTTGACATATTCCGAAATGAAAATATGTATGTTCTTGTTTAATAACGGAGAGCAAACAATGACGGCAATTGCAAAATTTTTAAACAAAAAGCGCTCTAACTTGACAAGAGTGATAGAAAAGCTTGTAGAAAAGGGATTAGTTGAGCGCATTCAAAAACAAAATGACAGACGCAGCATCTACATAAAACTAACTAAAAAAAGCTTAAAGCAAAGTGATGGGTACGCTGCTGTTATGGCGAAGAATTTGCAATATAATATTGAAAAACATTGTCCCGACAAAGGCAAGCGCCTTTTTGATGCTTACAAATATATTGTTGAAACATTTCGTAAATTTACTAAAATGGACAAGTAATATTGTTATTAATCATAACAGGTCACTCAAACCGAATGACCTGTTATTTTGGTGGTTGTTAAACAATTTAATAATGAAAAAATAAATAATAATTTTTTTATACAAAAACCGTCTAATAAACGTTGACTATTGACATCGTTAGTATTAGAATAATTTAATGCAGTATTTTCGCCAAAAAATAAGACGTTTTAATGCTTTTTTAAATCATTTTTACACCGTCATATAAACGCGGATGCTTTTTTCAATATTAGTATATACAAACTTCGACATAAAAGTCAAGGTAATTACAAAAATAAATTTTTTGAGGTTAGGATAGATGCAAATTCGTACACAAAAATTCGGCAATACGGAAAGAAAGACATTTTCAAAAATCAGAGAGGTTATCGGACTTCCCAATTTGATAGAGGTGCAAAAAAGCAGTTATGAAGCTTTTATCAAAAGGGGTATCAGGGAAGTTTTTGATGATTTTTCGCCTATTGTAGACTACTCGGGGCGGTTCGAAATGCAATTTTTGGAATACAATATAGAAAATAAATCTAAATATTCCGAAAATGAGTGCCGCATGCGTGATGCAACCTTTGCCGCACCGTTAAAGCTCAAAGTAAGCTTGGTGCGCAGCGACACGGGTGAAATTACCGAGCAGGAAATTTTTATGGGCGACTTCCCTTTAATGACAGAAAACGGAAGTTTCATCATAAACGGCGCTGAGAGAGTAGTAGTCAGTCAATTAGTGCGTAGTCCCGGCGTATACGCTGCGACAGAAATGGACAAAAGCGGAAAGCCCAAATACGACACAACTATTATCCCCAACAGGGGAGCATGGTTGGAATTTGTGCATGATGCCAACAACGACATATTATATGTTCACGTTGACCGCAATCGCAAATTGCCCGCAACGGTATTGCTCAGAGCTATAGGTATTTCTTCTGATGAGGAAATTAAGGAGTTGTTTTATAATGACGTTACTATTGTTAACACTTGCGAAAAGGATGACAGCAAAGACGAACGGGCAGGCAAGCTTGAGTTATACAAGCGTTTGCGTCCCGGCGAAATCCCCACTGAGGAATCAATAAACAAACAACTTCACGACTTGCTTTTTGACTCAAAGCGTTATGATTTGGCAAGAGTAGGGCGTTATAAGTTTAACAAAAAATTAAGCTTATCCAATCGCATAGCTGGTTATCGTGATAATTCCTGCAATTATGTAAATTATACTCTTGCAGAAGATGTAAGTGTTACTTTAAACACTTCTAAAGGCGAAAAAACAATAAAATTAGGCGCAAAAGGCGACTCTATCACGCCAGAACAGGCATATTCAATTCAACATAGCGGTGTAAATGTTGTTTATCTTAAAGACGTCCACGACAATGACAAAAAAATTAAGATTATAGGAAACAATACAGTAAACATTACGTATTATCTTTCTAATATAGATAAACAATATTCAAAATTTGATTTTAAGGAATTAGGAATAAACGAAGACGTCAATTTGGCGGAATTAAATAACATATTAGCTCAAAACTTACCTGTAGACGATACTGTTGCGACAATAGTTTCTTTGCGTGACGTGCTTATTAAACGTCATATTACTGTGGAGGATATTGTTGCAACAATAAATTATAACCTTTGCTTAAAATACGGCATTGGCGAAGTGGACAATATCGACCATTTAGGCAATAGGCGCGTCAGAAGCGTAGGCGAATTGTTGCAAAATCAATTCCGCATAGGTATTGCCCGTCTTGAAAGAGTAATTAGGGAAAGGATGGCAATTCAGGAAGTAGACAAAGCTACTCCGCAGAGCCTTATTAACGTGCGGCCGGTGACTTCTTCCATAAGAGAGTTTTTTGGCAGCAGCCAGTTGTCGCAGTTTATGGACCAAACAAATCCTATTGCTGAGCTGACACATAAACGCAAGCTTTCGGCATTAGGTCCGGGCGGACTAAATAGAGAGCGTGCTACTTTTGATGTGCGTGACGTTCACTATTCCCACTATGGCAGAATGTGCCCTATAGAAACTCCCGAAGGACAAAACATCGGACTTATTACTTCTTTGGCAAGTTATGCACGTATTAACGAATACGGCTTTATCGAAAGCCCTTACCGTAGGGTAGACACAAAAAAGCGCATAGTTACAGACGAGGTGCATTATCTGACTGCCGACGTAGAAGACGGCAGTATCATAGCGCAAGCTAACGAGCCGCTCGACGAAAAGGAATGGTTTGTGAACGAGCGTGTTACCTGCCGCTACAAAGCTGACATTAAGGAATATACTTCTGACATAGTAGACTATATGGACGTAAGTCCCAAACAGCTTGTATCGGTGGCGACAAGTCTGATACCCTTCCTCGAAAACGATGATACAAACAGAGCATTGATGGGTTCAAACATGCAACGTCAAGCGGTGCCCCTTTTGGTGACCGAGTCGCCTATTGTTGCTACCGGCATCGAAGACAGTATTGCTTATGACAGCGGCGTTATGATTTTGGCGGACACAGACGGAGTAGTGAGCCGTGTTACCAGTACGGAAATTGATGTAAAGGATAAAAACGGTTTTACACACATTTATTGTCTTAAAAAGTTTGAACGCAGCAACCAAGGCACATGCATAAATCAGCACCCGATAGTAAAAGTAGGTCAACAGGTATTTGCGGCAACAAAAGACAGACGAGCAACGGTATTGGCAGACGGACCCAGTACGCTAAATGGCGAACTTAGTTTAGGTCGCAACATCCTTGTTGGCTTTATGTCGTGGGAAGGTTACAATTATGAGGACGCTATTTTAATTTCCGAAGACTTGGTGCGAGACGATGTGTTCACTTCTATTCATATTGAGGAGCACGAGGCGGAAACTCGTGACACTAAATTAGGGCCAGAGGAATTTACCCGTGACATCCCTAACGTGGGCGAAGACGCCCTAAAAGACTTAGACGAATCGGGTGTTATACGCATTGGCGCAGAGGTGCGCCCAGGCGACATACTTGTAGGTAAAGTCACGCCAAAGGGAGAGACAGAGCTCACTCCCGAAGAAAGACTTTTGCGTGCGATATTTTCGGAAAAAGCACGTGAGGTAAGAGACACTTCCTTGAGAGTCCCCAATGGCGAAGGAGGAATTGTCGTAGACGTCAAGGAATTTACAAGGGAAAATAAAGACGAATTAGACCCCGGCGTAAATAAATTAATAAGGGTATATATAGCGCAAAAACGCAAAATAGGCGTAGGCGATAAAATGGCGGGACGGCATGGTAACAAAGGCGTAGTTTCTCGTGTGTTGCCAAAAGAAGATATGCCTTTTATGGAGGACGGTACGCCGCTGCAAATAGTGTTAAATCCTTTAGGTGTCCCCAGCCGTATGAATATCGGTCAGGTGCTGGAAGTGCACTTAGGCTTAGTCGCCAGATTATTAAGCTGGAAGGTGGCAACACCTGTTTTTGACGGCGCTTCGGAAAATGATATTAAGGAACTGTTTGCCGAAAACTGCATGATAAATCCTATTACGCTTAAGGTAGACGGCAAGGTTACTCTTTATGATGGACGTACAGGTATGCCCTTCGAAAACCGCATCACCGTTGGTTATATGTATATGTTAAAGCTTATCCACTTAGTGGACGATAAAATACACGCAAGAAGCACCGGTCCTTATAGTTTAGTTACTCAGCAGCCTTTAGGCGGCAAAGCGCAGTTTGGTGGACAGCGTTTTGGTGAGATGGAAGTTTGGGCGCTGGAAGCGTACGGTGCGGCAAATGTTTTGCAGGAAATTTTAACGGTAAAATCAGACGATGTAGTTGGCCGTGTAAAAACTTACGAGGCTATCGTAAAAGGCGAAAATATAAGCGGACCGGGCATTCCCGAAGCCTTTAAGGTTTTGATTAAGGAACTGCAGAGTCTTGCTCTCGATGTCAAGGTATTAAGCGAAGATAATGAGGAAATTGAAATAAGAGACAGCATTGATGACGAAATAGATTATATCGAAGCAACACTTAAAGAAAACGAGCAAAAACGCGAAATGCTGCTCAACTTCAACGCAGAGGAAGAAGTAGACCTTATTGATGATGATTTCTCCTTTGATAAGGACGAAGAAGAAGGTCATGAGCTTGACTTTAACGAACTGTTCGGCGACGACGAAGACGATATTTAGGGGGAAATTAAATGTTCGAATTAAATAATTTTGATTCTATTCAAATAGGAATAGCCTCACCGGAAAAAATAAGAGAATGGTCGCACGGAGAAGTGACAAAACCCGAAACCATAAACTATCGCACAACAAAGCCAGAAAAAGACGGTTTATTTTGCGAGAAAATATTTGGACCGACTAAAGATTGGGAGTGCCATTGTGGCAAATACAAGCGCATACGCTACAAAGGCGTAATTTGTGACAAATGTGGTGTAGAAGTAACCAAAGCCAAAGTCAGGCGTGAGCGTATGGGACACATAGAGCTTGCCGCTCCCGTCAGTCATATTTGGTATTTTAGAGGGGTGCCCAGCCGTATGGGTTTATTGCTGGATATGTCTCCTAAATTAATGGAGCAAGTGTTAAACTTTGCTAGTTTTATTGTACTTGACCCAAAAGAAACACCGTTACTAAAAAAACAGGTGCTGACTCCCAACGAACACCGTGAGGCAGTAGAAACTTACGGCAAAGACAGCTTTAGGGTAGGCATGGGCGCCGAAGCAATGAAGGAATTATTAC
>CALLXO010000082.1 GCA_937875645.1 uncultured Clostridia bacterium | reverse complement strand
GGCGAATTTTTCCCCGTTGTGGAAATAACGGGAGAGGACGCATATTTAAAGGACAGTGCGCTAAGCAAGTTGACGCAGAGCATTGATATCTCCTTGCCCGATTTAAATATATCTACTTTTGACAAAGAGGATGTTTCGGTGACGGATATAATCGCTTTGGCTAATTCGTATCCTTCATTTAGCGAAAAACGGCTTATTATAATTAAAGAATTTTCTGTCAGTAAAGGGGATAAAAAATCGCTAAATAAATTGGAGGAATATTTGGCTAATCCTAATCCATATACTTGTCTTGTGTTTTTCTATTCGCTTACGCAAAGCGTTTTAAAAAATGCTAACATTTGCACCGTCGATTGCCGCAAGCTTAACGAGCAAAATTTGGCAAAATGGATAATAAAACACGTAAATGATACGCAAAAAAGCATAGATAAAAATGCGATAAAAACAATTATCCAGTATACAAACGGCGATATGTATAAAATTAGTCAAGCGATAGAAAAGCTTGTTTTGTATGTCGACAATTTGATTACGAATGACGACGTTAAACTACTCGTCAGCAAAGACATTGATTATGTTATTTTTGATTTGGCAAATGCACTTGCTGCCGGCGACAATTTTAAATCAATGGAGATATGCGACAATCTTTTGACGCAGGAAGAGCCTACTGTTATAATAGCATCAGTTTACCGCAGTTTTAGGCGAATGTTTTTTGCACATATATCTAAAGCGGAGGAAAGTTTATTGTCGCAAGCGTTATCTGTCAAGCCTTACGCCATAACAAAAGCAAAACAGCAGGCAAAAAAGTTTGGCGCAAAAAAGCTTATTAAAGCTTTAGTTATTTGTTTTTCCGCTGAAGACAAGCTAAAAAAATTTTACACCAACGAAAAATTCTGCGTTAAGGAAATGGTACTTAAACTATGCAATTTATAAAGAGGGGTTATGATAAAAAACATTTTAAAAAACTATAGGCGAAGCATATTTTTAGCAGGGACGCTCTTTGTAATTAGTTATTGTTTTTGCCAATGGTTTTATACGGAAAGTCTGCTAAGTTATTTTTCTATTGCTGTCAACTTATTGCAGCGCAATTTTTTTATTACTGCACTTATAGGCATTTTGTCAGGGGCAATAATGTTTGGACTGCTGTTTTTAATGCTAAAGCTCTTTTTAAAGGTATTTAACATTTATAATTTGCCCTTTAGAGATATATTTTTTATTGCGGTAGCTTTTGGCATTGCAAGAAATTTACTCTTAGGTATTTTAAATATCACCTTCTTTTTTGCGCCTTTTGTTGTTTTGTGGGGTAACGTTTTTAATTTGTTGGCAACTTTGCCTATGGTTCTTTTGTTTTTTAATACAGTAAATAAGCTATATTTAAACCCCAAAAGCGCACCGCATTTTTTTAAATCGCTGTGTATCGCCTTTTGCGTGTTTTTTGCGATAAGTGTTGTTTTTGGAGGTTTTTCCGTATGAATAAGTGTGCAGTTTGGACGGTTTTTGCACTGTTTATATTAATGGCGGTTTTTGGCATAAACAATAATGTCTATGCAGTGGAAAACACCGGAAATGATATTTATGTTTTTGATAAACTGACAGAGTTTACGCAGCTTTTTCCTAAAAGGGAAGCATATACGCAGAGAGAAAAGGATGCGGCAAATTATCTGAAAGAACAATTTATTAATATGGGATTAACGCCTTATTTTGACGACTATTTACAAAGCGTAGTGGATTTTGACGGCAGAAAAAGTCAAAACGTAGTTGCTGTCAAAGAGGCAGACACTTCGCAGTTTGTAGTTATCGGTGCGCATTATGACAACGTAGGTTTAAGCAACGCTGACGGGGCAAGCGACAACGGCAGCGGTGTGGCGGTTTTGTTGTCCTTAGCAAACAAGCTGAAGGATATTGAATTGCCTTTTAGCGTGGTTTTTGTAGCTTTCGGCGCGGAAGAAGTAGGCATGGAAGGGAGTTATAATTTCGTTTATGAAATAGCAACACAAGCAGAAAAGTGCTTGCTTTATATTAATCTTGACAGCATTGCATGCGGTGATTATTGCTATATTTACGGCGAGGACATAAAAACGCCCTATGTTGATTTCTTTATAAATACTTACGAAAAAAGCAGCAGCAAAATAAACACAATAAAAAACGTGTCAACTAGTCGCAATATCAGCTTAATTACCTTTTATGATAAACCCTATTATGCGCAGTATTTTAGCAGCGATTCCGCTGTGTTTAGAGATGCAGGCATACCAACCGTCGCTTTTTTTAGCGGCAATTTGGACTACGCTTATAGCTATACCGAAAGTGCAGAGTCAGTTAAACGAGTTATGCACACGCAAAATGATAATTTGCATTATATTGAGAGAGCTTACGGCGACATTTATAAAAGAAATATGCTGAGCGTGCAAAATTGTGTGCTAAATACGTTGACAAATGACGCTTTTTATGCAAATATAGTGGGCGCACGTGATTATATGATAAATTCCTTGCTGTACAGTGGACTTTATCCCATTTTGGCAGGGGCAGTGCTTGTAATTGTAGGTATTATTTTTTGCGTAAGTAAATACAGAAAACTTC
>CALLXO010000081.1 GCA_937875645.1 uncultured Clostridia bacterium | reverse complement strand
TCAATGGCATCACACCTAATTTCCACCTTTGCGGTGTTAGTTGCATCCGAACGCCTTGTCATTATATAAGGAGATAGTTGCATCATCGGGTCTATATAAATTGCACGCTTACCGTCTTTTCTTGCCATATGTACCTCTTTTGTTATTATGCTTATTTTACCTAAAAGACCGCTTGTTAGCAAGCAATTAACTACATAAGTAGAAAATAATAGCTTAAATTGCATTACAAGAAAAACAAACATATATAATAAAATATTTTAATGAACATAACTCATTATTTGTTGCAGTTTTTTTATGCTATCAGGCTGTTTCGATGTGTCAGGTCGTATAGGCTTAGCCGATGATGTATTTAGGCAAATATTAACAGGAGCGTAAGATATCGTATCGACTCAAAGGAAAAGAACAATCCATTTTTAAAATTTGCTGAACTCTTTTAGCATCATTAACTGGTGCGTCAAACTCGTCTCGCAAATTTTTGATAGTAAACTGTTTATTAAAACTGTTGTTATTGGATAATATTTCCACTGTATCCCCTTCTTTAAAACGATTACGCATTTCTACTGTAAGTACACCTTCCTGCCATTCCTTTACAACGGCAATAAATTCGCCCTCCGCTTCCGCTTTGCTGGTAACATAGTTTTGCTTTACGCTTTTGTCGTCAAAAACAAAACCGCTGGTAAATTCTCTGTGCGCTGTCTTAAAAAGCTCTTTTTTTAACTGTTCGTCCACAAAATAATTATCGGGTTCAATATAATAACCGTCTATTGCCCTGCGGTAGGCATTGACTACTGTTGCAACGTAATTAATAGATTTCATTCGGCCTTCTATTTTAAAACTCTTAACGCCGCATTCTATCAAAGGTTTAATATGCTCAATTAAGTTTAAATCCTTGCTATTAAATATATATGTTCCCCTTTCGTCTTGCTTAACTAAAAAAGGGTTTTCGTCATGCATAGCTTCAGTTATTATCCAGCTCCAGCGGCAAGCTTGCACACACTCACCTCTGTTAGAATCTCTGCCCGTCAAATAATTGGACAATAAACAGCGACCGCTGTAACTTATACACATTGCCCCGTGTACAAACATTTCTAATTCGCAATTTGGTACTTCTTTACAAATTTCCGCTATATCGCTAAAACTGCACTCGCGTGCTAAAATCACCCTGTCAATGCCTTGCTTGTTCCAAAAATCGACGGCGTGTTTGTTTAGAGTGTTGGACTGAGTGGAAAGATGCAAGCTTAGTTTTGGCGCTACTTTTTGCGCAAAGGCTATAACGCCCACATCGCTTACAATTGCGGCATCTACGCCGGACTGCTCTAAAAACACCAGATAATCTTTTAAAAATAAAAAATCATCATTTTTAGCAAAAATATTTACTGTAACGTATACTTTTTTGTTAAGCTTATGCGCATAATCGCAGCAGAATTTTATTTGCTCGTTATCAAAATTGTCGGCAAAAGCACGCAAACCAAATTGTTTACCTGATAAGTAAACGGCATCTGCACCAAAATGCAATGCCGTAAAAAATTTTTCCATATTGCCGGCGGGAGCAATTCTATTTTTTTGTTATTAGTTTCTTTTTTCATAATCAACTTGTACTTATAATTAATTTTCGAGAATAATAGGTATTATCATGGGGTAACGGTCGAATTTTTTGCGGAAATAACTCCTAATGGGTTTTTGGATAAGCTGTTTTGTTATAGACACGTTAAGTTCCTTCAAGTCAGTATCTTGTAAAGCACTTATTGTGATGTTTTTTAAATCCTCAATAATTGCGTTGTTTGTGTCGTTGC
>CALLXO010000080.1 GCA_937875645.1 uncultured Clostridia bacterium | reverse complement strand
ATTGAGCGTTTGTTTCCTAATTCCTTCATTGCTTCGTTTATCATAAATACCTCTTATGTATATTATACCATCTTTTTATAAAAACTCTACTGTTTTAACGGTGTAACAGAATCTTAAAAAAATATTTTAAATAACTTTTCAAAAAAAACTGTATAAGTTATCCTTTATAATCGTTGTTCGGCGGCCTATCATTTTTATTGTTTTTAATATATTCTTCCAGTTCTAACTTGACACTTTCCCTCATGCTTTCCCTTTTGTTTTTTTTGTATTGCGCAACTTCTACCTTAATTTTTTTTATCTGCTTTACCATAATAAAAATCAAAACGCCCAACACTAAAATAAAAAACAGAGTATAGCCGTTAAACAAAAATTTTGCTATACCTCCTAAATTAGAATTAGTTACAACTACCTTCCCCAGCAAATTTTCTTGACGAACAGGGTTTATATCTGCTGATGGATTGTTTATGCCTTTTGTTATTAATGAAACATTTTCGCCTTGAAAGGCAATAGCAATCACCCTATGAACAATAACTATATCTTTTAGTAACGGATCAACTGATTCAAAAAGAATATCGTCATTAATTTTAACGTCACTAATATCGCATTTTTTGGAAACAACAAAATCGCCCACTTTTATTTCTGGCTCCATACTTTGCGTGACAACAATATGAAAGCTATAGCCAAAAAAAGTAGGCGCATTACCGGTAACTCGGCAGCCTAATACATACATTAAAAGCAAGAAAATCAGAGCAAAAAAGCACCATGATATTATTGAGGCTACTTTTGATTTAATTTTGTTTTTGTTTTGTTTAGAATACTGTCTTTTCATACCTATTTATTGCTTATTTAGTCCGCTTCATTATCTTTTGACTGTATAATATCCATTGCTGTTTGTTGTTTTTGCAACGCCTTTTTGCGTAAAAACTCCGCGCGTTTTTCGTTAAGTAAAGCAATACGCTCTTTGCGTTTTTCGTCCTCTCGCTTGCGTAAAAGGTCGGCATAAGACAAAGTGTCAATCTTGATTGTTTTTATGCTTGAGTCCTTTGTTTTTGTTTTCTTTGCAACATCTGTCCCGCTTTTTTGTTTTTTTGCAGTTTTTTTAGCGACAGGTTTTTCTGCTTCGCGTTTAAGTTTATCTAACTTAAGTTTTTCTTTAGCTTCTTTTTTTAGCACTAAACTCAACTCTTTTTCTTTTTGCGCATTAAGTAGTCTTAGCCGAGCTACATGATCTTTTTGCCTGTTATAAAGTTCCTTCTTTTTTTCTGTCAAAGTGCTTACAACTGTTGCTTCGTCCGAAACTACATCTTGTTTAAGATATTCGTCATAAATAGCGTCCGTTAGCTTATTAAACTTTTTAAATACTGACGGAAAGTTTTTGCGCAATTTTTTTATATCGGTGCTTCCGCTTTCGCTCAAGCTATTTTCCTGCCAGCCGCTCAACAATTTTCGCACCTGCTCAAAAAAGAATTCGTTTACTTCAAAGTTGGCATCTTTTTTGCCCATTAAATCGATATCAGGCGCTTTAATACGTCTGCTCAATTTATAACGCTTAATTTTTTTATCGCTGTATTCCTGTTTTTCAAATTCTTCTTTCTTGGCAATTTGATTTTTTAGCAGCGTCAAAAAACTTAGCATAGTGAGCATTGTCAGGTCTTCAAAAAAATCCGTATCCACAGACAATTGTTTTTCCGCTACTTCTACACTATACCCCAACTGTGTATAGCCGCTGATAAATAAAAATAATTTATAGCAGTTTGAATAATCTTTGTCATTTATAATAAGGTTAGTCTTTTGAATGGGCGGCACAACTGGCTTGGCTTTGTTGACAGTTATATAAAAATCCGTCAACCTTAAGACATTTATGCGCTTGCGCAAAACTTCAATTTGATTAAGCAAATTGCTGTTGCGCTTAAGCATAACTTTATTTTTGCTGTCCGTGCGCATCGTAACGCCCAAATCAAAAGCGAAATCGGCTTTTCCAAACTTGCAGTCATCGGTAAATTTAAGTTTAATTACGTCTTTACTGTTTACGTTTTGCTCAACGTGACTATAACGTTGCTCAATAAAAATGACAAGTCGGTTAATGAGCATAACTACAAAACGATTTTCGTAAATAGCAAGGTCTTCCGCCATAAAGGTAGTAAGTATTTTGCTGGGTATTACCTCTCCTTCTGACGTGCGTCCGCGAATGTTCATTGTATGGCTGGCTAAATGTCGGATAGATGCGCTGCTGATTTTCCGTGCTTTTTCAATGGGTACTACTTCTCTTTCGTTTTTAATAAATCTATGCGGATTTTTGCATATTTGCTCTACGCTGTGCAAGTATTTTGTAATAGTCAAAATCCATTCATCATCAAGATAAAGGCTTTCGGCGGTTGCTGTTTGGTTAACGTAATTGTTACCGCTATTAACCGCGTTTAAAAAGCCTTGCATCATTTGTTCATTAATATTAAGTTGTGCAATAAACTTGCTTAAAGTACTGTTGATATTCATTGTCCGTTTTAATTAATAGGGAGTTGCGTGTATCAACTCCCTTATCTTTATATGTTGCGTTGCAATTCTTTTATAAAGTCTTGACACAACTTAAACTTACCTGCCCCAAATTTTTTATCCAAAAAAGTAGAAAGCTCGTTTAATTCTTTTGTTAAGAAGGGCAGATTGAGGGAAACGAATTTTCTGAGAATTTTACTACACACCATAAAGTCAAGCGCTTCTATATCTGTGCCGCCCAGTCCCATATACACAGGGACAAAGCGTCTAATCTGCCTTAAAATACGGTTTCCGAAAGCAGTTTTAAATTTACTCTGAATAAATACGTCTAACTCCATCAATGCCTTCATTAGCGTGTCGCTTATACGATGCTCCTTTGCCGCTTGATTAAACAAGTTTTCAAGATAATCATACGAACAAGGATAATTTTCCGTCAAATGAGCGTCAAAGTAGGGCGTACGGTCGTTTAGCTCAATAGCAATCGCTCTGTCATAAACCTTGTCCGTAATAGTAAAAGTGCTGTCGTCCTTGTTTGCCGTACCTATAAAAAACAAATTTTGCGGCACGATAACTTTTCCGTAAACTAAATTTTTTGGGTCGGTGGGCAAACTACTCGGTACTATATCAATTTTCCACTCAGCCGTGTCGGGCATTTCCATAATGGATAAAAAATCTGCAAAATAATATTCGATACGGGCTAAGTTCATTTCGTCTAATACAATAAAATTGGGGTCATCACGCCAAGTAGATTCGTAAAGGTTTGACAAAAAATCCGTTTCATTAAACTTTTTAGTAAATTCGTTAAAATAACCTAATATGTCAGCTCTGTCACGCCACGACGGCTGTACAGACACAATACCAGCATTATTGTCAAAAAACTTTGCCATAGCGTAGGGTAGGCTGGTTTTTCCTGTGCCGGAAATACCTTCCAAAATAATAATTTTGCCCGTACCCATGCCCGCAAAAAATAATCTTACTATTTTTGGCGAATAATAAAGTCGCAACTGGCTTGCCGCAAAATTTATAAACCTGTCCACAAGCTCAGGGAGAGTGAGTAAATCTTCTTGATTCATAAACACATAATGCGCTTTTTCATCGAATTTTTTGTCAATGTCAGCTAATTTTACAAATCTTCCATTTTCCGACTTTGTAGCGGTGCTGTCTTTTGACGAGACAGGCGCATTAAAATCTGTTGAAGTTTCATTAGCAAATTCGTTTCCACCGTTTAGGTCGGCATTGACTTTAAGCGCAAAAATACGGTTTTTGTCACGGACAAGCTCCTCCGCTTGTTCCTTCAGCCGTGCAATTTCTTCAATCAATTCATCTTTTTCCACTTCTTTGGAGCGAGTAAAAACATAACGGCGTAGCAGCTGCGCAATCTTGTATATTAAAAAAACTACAAAAGTGAGGTTGATAAGCGTTACAAGA
>CALLXO010000079.1 GCA_937875645.1 uncultured Clostridia bacterium | reverse complement strand
CTGCCCTTTCCGCTACCCATACGAGTTTCAGCGGGTTTTTTTGTCACCGGTTTATGGGGAAATAGTTTTATCCAAACCTTGCCGCCACGCTTAATAAATCTTGTCATGGCAATACGTGCTGCCTCTATTTGATTACTCTTAATCCAACCGCATTCCGTTGCCGCTAAACCGTATTCGCCATAGACTACTTTCGTACCCTTATGGGCGGCTCCCTTCATCCTTCCGCGGAAAACACGGCGGTATTTTACTCTTTTAGGCATTAACATTTGTATTACCTCCTTCCTTCCTCTTCGGCTTAGATAGGATTTCGCCTTTGTATATCCAGCATTTTACGCCAATTATTCCAAAAGTTGTCTGTGCTGTAGCATAACCGTAGTCTATATCTGCACGTAGCGTATGAAGAGGAATACTCCCCTCGTGGTAATGTTCCCTACGTGCTATTTCAGCGCCGTCCAGTCTGCCGCTAACCATTGTTTTGATTCCCTTTGCGCCTGCTCTCATCGCTCTTTGTATCCCTTGACGCATTGCGCGGCGGAAAGAAATACGCTTTTCAAGCTGAGCTGCAATTGATTCTGCCATCAACTGAGCATCGGCGTCGGGATTTTTAACTTCCATAATGTTTATTACAACTTGTTTGTCGCCAACAAGCTTAGCTATTTTATTTTTCATTTCCTCAATACCGGCGCCCGCTTTGCCAATAAGCGTACCGGGGCGGCCCGTATGGATATAAATGACTAACTTGTTTTCGCTTCTTTCGAAATCTATCTTGCTAATAGCTGAGGAAAAATAGGTTTTTTTAATAAACTTTCTGACAATGTCGTCTTCCTTAAGAAATACTCCGAAGTCTTTTTTGTCGGCGTACCAAACTGATTCCCAACCTTTATTAATACCAACTCTCATTCCATGAGGATTAACTTTTTGTCCCATTTTGTCCTCCCTTTATGCCTTCTTCTCGTCGAGAACGACGGTAATATGGCTTGTGCGCTTTAATATACGATGTGCTCTGCCCTTAGAAACAGGTTGTATTCTTTTTAATGTCGGGCCCATATCTGCATAGCACTCCGCAACAAAGAGATTGTCTTTATTTAAGCCCTTGTTGACTTCGGCATTAGCCGCTGCGCTGTTTAACACTTTTTTAATAGGTTCGCATGCTGCTTTTGCTACGTTTTCCACAATTGCCACGGCGTCATAATAATCTTTGCCCCTAATCAAATCAAGCACTATATGAACCTTAGAAGGAGATATGCGAATGTATTTACCAACGGCGTAAGGGCGGTTGTCTCTTTTGGATTTAAGCGCCTCAGCCTTTTGTTTTATCCTTGTAGCCATTATTTACCTCCTATTTAGCCGCAGTAGTCCTGCCGCCGCCACCTGCGTGGCTTCTAAACGTCCTAGTAACCGCATACTCGCCCAACTTTGTGCCTACCATATCTTCCGTAATATATACGGGAATATGTTTTTTGCCATCGTGGACAGCTAACGTGTGTCCTACAAAATCGGGAAATATTGTGCTTGCTCTTGACCAGGTTTTAATAACCTTTTTTTCGCCTTTAACGTTCATTTCTTGTATTTTTTTCAGGAGCCTTTCTTCCACATAAGGTCCTTTTTTAACTGATCTACTCATACTTTCCTCCTAATTAGTTGACACGCTTGATTATAAATTTGCTAGACTGCTTTCTCTTTTTGCGAGTTTTATAACCCAACGTCGGCTTGCCCCAAGGAGTCACAGGACCGGGACGGCCGATAGGAGATTTGCCCTCACCGCCACCATGCGGGTGATCGCACGGGTTCATTGCGCTGCCGCGCACTGTGGGTCTTATCCCTTTGTGGCGATTTTTTCCTGCTTTACCTATATTTATAATCTCGTGGTCGAGGTTTCCTACCTGCCCTAAAGTTGCACGGCACTTAATCAGTACCATACGCATTTCTCCACTGGGCATACGAAGAGTAGCATATTTGCCCTCTTTTGCCATAAGCTGAGCAGAAATACCCGCTGCGCGCGCTATTTGCCCCCCCTTACCGGGAAGCAACTCTATACTGTGAATAATCGAGCCCACAGGAATATTTTCGAGAGGCAAATTGTTGCCCACTTTAATGTCCGCCTTGTCCCCGCTCAACACAGTGTCTCCAACATTGAGACCTATAGGGGCAAGAATATATCTCTTTTCGCCGTCGGCGTAAACAAGTAAAGCAATATTCGCTGTACGGTTTGGGTCATATTCTATAGTGCTTACTTTTGCTGGAATATCATATTTATTACGTTTAAAATCTATTATTCTGTACTTGACTTTGTTGCCGCCGCCAATATGTCTTACCGTTATTTTGCCATTAGCATTTCTGCCGCCGGTTTTGTTCTTTTTTACCAGGAGGCTTTTTTCGGGAGTCTTTGTTGTAATTTCTTCAAACGCAGATACCGACATAAAGCGGCGTCCGGGTGAAGTTGGTTTATATCTTTTTATTGCCATAATTCATTCCTCCGTGTTTTAAGACAAGCTCTCAAAGAACTCAATGGCTTTGCTGTCTCTTTTGAGTGTTACAACGGCTTTTTTATACTTGCTGGTATAACCTTGTGTGCGCCCTTGTCTTTTTAGCCTGCCTCTTACGTTAACGGTATTGACTCTTTCGACACTGACACCGAAAATTCGCTCTACCGCTTGCTTTATTTCAATTTTATTTGCCGTCCTATTAACCTTAAAGGTATACCTTTTAAGCGGAATGCCAGCATAGGCCTTTTCGCTCATAACGGGCTTTAAAATAATATCATAAGCATTCATTATGCGTTTGCCTCCTCAATCCTTTGGATAGCGTCTTTGGTGGCAACGATGTTTACGTTAGCAACCAGTTGATAAATATTGAGCAAATCGGCAACGGTTACCGTTAGTTTTTCGATATTGTTGCTCGCTCTTAGCAATGCCTCGTCTTTGTCGGCAACAATAAACAATGTACGTTTGTCAAAATTGAAATTTTTTAAAATTTCCGCTACCAATTTAGTTTTAGCTTCACTAAGTTTTATTTCGTCCACGACAATTAATTCGTTGTTAGCTACTTTGTAACTCAACGCGCTCAAAAATGCCGCTGTCTTTGCTTTTTTGTTAATCTTTTTGAAAAAATCTCTGGGTTTTGGCGCAAAAGCTACACCGCCTTTAACCCATTGTACAGAGCGGATACTGCCTTGACGTGCTCTGCCTGTGCCTTTTTGCCTCCATGGCTTGGCGCCTCCTCCACGTACTTCGCTGCGGGTAAGTGTGCTTTTTGTCCCTTGACGTTGATTAGTCTGGTACGCTACTATAGCTTGATGAATAAGAGGCTCATTGTACTCGCAACCGAATACCTCATCATTTAAGTTTAATTTTCCGACTTCTTCGGCTTTTGTGTTGTAAACTTTAACTTGCATTTTGTAAGCTCCTTATTTATGCCTTCTTAACTGCATTGCGTATATACACAACACTGTTTCTCGCACCCGGAATAGCGCCTTTGATAAGCAAAACTCCACGTTCCTTGTCGACTTTTACAACTAAAAGGTTAAGAATAGTTACCTGCTCTGCGCCGTATTGACCGGGCAATTTTTTGCCGGGCATGACTCTGCTTGGAGTTGAGTTTGCACCCAAACTGCCTACTTGTCTGTGAACAGGTCCTGTGCCGTGTGATTCCATAAGGCGATGATAATTCCAACGTTTAATAACGCCAGAAAAACCGTGTCCCTTTGTTGTCCCCGTAACATCTACAAATTCGTCAGCGTTAAATACGTCACAAGCTATAACTTGACCTAACTCATAATTATCGGCATTGGACAGTCTAAATTCCTTAAAAACTTTAAGCGGTTTTGCGTTTGCTACTTTTAAGTGACCCAAAATTGGTTTGTTCAGCTTTCTTTCTGCTATTTCGTCAAAACCTAATTGGATTGCCGAATAACCGTCTCTGCTCGTTGTTTTCTTTTGCAATACAGTGCAAGGACCTGCCTTAACCACTGTAACTGGCACCATTGTTCCGTCAGATAGAAATACCTGCGTCATGCCCAGCTTTTTTCCGATGATTGCTTTATTCATAAGATAAAGTTCACTCCTTTTTTGAATGTATAATAAAAGCGTTTACAGTTTAATTTTAACA
Organism: uncultured Clostridia bacterium; assembly: GCA_937875645.1. Taxonomy (GTDB): domain Bacteria; phylum Bacillota; class Clostridia; order Christensenellales; family CAG-314; genus SFEB01. The sequence continues at coordinate 5,901 of CALLXO010000079.1, read as the reverse complement.
TCAATACCCGCAGGTAAATCAAGTTTTGTCAGACTGTCCACTGTTTTTGCATTGGGACTATATATATCAATAAGCCTTTTATAGGTGCGACTTTCAAATTGCTCACGGCTGTCTTTATATTTATGAGTAGCGCGTAGCACTGTAATAATTTCCTTCTCTGTTGGCAAAGGAATGGGACCGCAAACCTTCGAACCCATTTTTGTTGCGGTGTCTACTATTTTTGCCGATGCCATATCGACAAGATTGTGGTCATAGGCCTTTAACTTTATCCTTATCTTTTGACTTGCCATATTTATTCTCCTTACTGATAATACCACTGAGCCGTGTGTGCCATATGTTTTTGAGCACATAAGACCACATGCTACAATGCAAGCCTTTACATATTATCACAGCCTTTTAGACCTGTCAATCAAAAATATGAAATTTGACAAAAAAAATATGCTAATATTTAAAAAAGGTTATAAAAAAAATTATTATTCCAAAAATTAGGTGAGAGGAAATATATGTTTGATTATTTTGATGCATTAACAGCCAGCGAGCTTCTTGCTGATATGGGCGATATAACTTTAAGAGCTCTTTTTTCTATAGTATTTTTATTCTTTTTAACAAAAATGATGGGCAACAAGCAAATTAGCCAACTTAATTTGTTTGATTACGCCGTAGGCATATCAATAGGCAGTATAGCCGCCGATATGGCAATCAATCAGGACATTCCTCATCATTTTTATTTTATAGCTATGTTTATTTATGCTATCATTTCTATTATCACCAGCGTGCTCTCTCGTAAAAGTATGACCGCACGCCGTTTTTTCTCAGGTACTCCTATAGTGCTTATCGAAGACGGTCAAATATTAAAAGATAATTTGTCTAAAGCAAGTTTTGACATAAACGAACTGTTAGCAGAATGCCGTTACTCAGGATATTTTGATATCAGCGAAATTCAGTTTGCTATGGAAGAGACGGACGGACGAATCAGCATTATTCCCAAAGCCAATGCACGTGCTGCAACTACCGAGGACTTAAATATAAAAAACCCCAAACAAGTGCTTCCCGCTGCCGATGTGGTTATTGACGGAAAAATAGTGAAAAACAATTTAAAATCGGTGAATATTGAAATTGATTTCTTTATGAAAAAGCTTGCCGAGCACAATATAAATGTTAAGGATCTACTCTTAGCCACTCTTAATAAAGAGGGCACATTACATGTGTTTTTCAACAATGCCCCTGCGAGCAAGTACGATAAATTTATGTAGCTATTCCCAAATTTGTTTGCTTATTTTATTTCAGGTGCTAATGCGAGTACTAATTAAGCCTAATAAAAATCATGGCTAATTTATTAAAGCAACGGCAATTCAAAATAAAAGTTGCTCCCTTCCCCTATTTTGCTGTTTGCTCCGTAATTTGCTCCGTGTTTAACTAGTATTGTTTTTACAATAGACAATCCTAAACCATGACTGTCGTCACGCTGATGCTTTAAACTGGCTTTGGTGTATCTGTCCCAAACGTGCGGCAATTCCTCCTTAGAGATACCTATACCGTAATCAAAAATATCAAATCTTATTGTTTGATCGTATTCTTTTAGCACTAAACGAATAATGGTGCTTTTGCCGCTGTATTTTACGGCATTGCTTAAAAAGTTGTCAAACACTTGATAAATTTTTTGCTTATCCGCTTTAATTATCAAGTTATCGTCAATATCGCACTCAAAGGTAAACCTGTTTTTATTGCCCTCTCGGTAAATATTTACAATTTCGTTGAGCTGTTCTGATATATTGTATTCGCTTATAATTAGCGTATCCGATTTTTCGTTTTTAGAAAGTTTTAATATATCGTTTACCAAATCAGACAATCGGTCTGATTCGGATATTATAGTGTTTAGGTGTTTTTCACGTTTTTCCTTATTATCGCCGGACAAATCACGCACCATTTCGGCATAAGATTTTATCAATGTCAAAGGAGTACGCAAATCATGGCTCACGTTTGCAATTATATCCTTACGCAGATTTTCCGCTTTTGCCAACTCCCTAGTGGCATAATTCAAACTGTCCGAAAGGTCGTCAATTTCAGTATAACCGTTGCCAACAAAGCGCGCATCGTAATCGCCACTGGCTAATTTAACTGCCGAACGTGACATTTCCTCAATAGGTTTTGACAACTGATAGGACATCAAAGACGCGGCCAAAAAGGACAAGGCAAGCGCTAATCCGGTAATAATTAAAAGTTGCACCGTCATTATTGTCATGGTGGACTCCATGCCAAAAAGCGGCACATACGTAAAATAAATATAAGTTGTCCCCTCTTTAACAAAAAACATCGCATATCTTATTGCGACTTTTTCGCTGCTGCTATCGTCTTTAACGGTATCGCAAACTATACCGTCTCCGCTTTCAATTAGTTCGGCTTTTAGGTTGCTCAAATTAAAATTAGGCACTCCCGACACCGTCTTGTCCTTGTTGCCGTTAGCGTCAAAACCGTAATAGCATTGATTGAGCTGATTAAAAAGATAAATATTAAAGCCATTTGTCCTCGCTAATCTTTCCAAATCCCCTTCTACAGAGCTATCCCATACATTAAGCCGCAAGGAAGTTACGGCAGATTCACTTAATTTGCGCACATCATTTATGCGCATGCTGTTGTAATATGTTTTAGCAAATACAAATTGGAAAAGCCACATGACAGCCAAAAGTATTAATGAAAACATCATAAAATTAAGCCAAATACTAAAGCGCAATCCGTTTAAATTCGGCTTTTTAACTGTAGCTTTTTTGGGAGGGACATTATTAAATGCTCCCTCCCTGTTTTCGTCTTTTTTTACTGTCTGCATATGCTTTTCAATTTTTAATTATTCTGACGGTTGTTCGTATTCAAACTTATACCCTAACCCTCTTAGTGTTACAATACAACTTCTGTACGGACCTAAGTTAGAACGCAACATTTTTATATGGGTGTCTACAGTACGGTCATCGCCGTAAAAGTCAAATCCCCACACGTTGGATAAAAGCTTTTCGCGGCTCACTGCTTTGCCTTCGTTTCTGACGAGGAAAAATAAAACTTCGTACTCTTTGGGAGTCATATCTACTTTGCGCTTGTCAACAATTACGTTTCTTCCTTCAAAATCTATTACCAAACCGCCGTAAGTGCGTATATCTCGCTCTTCTTCCACTTTGGCAAACCTGTTTAGCACTGCTTTTACACGAGCAATGACTTCCTTTGGACTAAAGGGCTTTGTTACATAATCATCTACGCCCATCTCAAAACTAAAAAGCTTGTCATATTCCTGATCGCGGGCGGAAAGAATAATAACAGGAACGTTTTGAGTCTTTCTTATTTCCTTAAGTGCGCTCATACCATCCATTTTTGGCATCATTATATCCATAATGATTAAATCGAAAGTTTGTGTCTCGCATAGCTTAACCGCTTCCAATCCGTCACTTGCTAAGACAGCTTCAAAATCGTTGTACTCTAAATATTCCTTTAGTACTTCCCGTATTTGCTGCTCGTCATCCACAACTAAAATCTTCTTCATATTTTACTCCTTAATATTTTTAACATTATTTGACATATTATCAGATTTATCCTCTGTATACTCCTCTTTTTTTGTCGGTGTAAAAACTATAAACTTGCAATATAAAAAATCAAGTACTACGTTTATACACATCTTGACCACTTTAGCCAAAACAGGCGGCATGCCTTTGTTTACCAATGATATTATTAACAAACCGCCTAAGGGAGTGGTGACTACGTAATACAATATATACAGCAAAAGTCCATGCTTTTTGCCTCGCTGTTTAAAGGTAAATCGCTTGTTAACCAAAAAACTGAAGACGCAACTAAATAAAACAGACACGGCTTCGGCACTCATTAGCCAAATTTCTCTACCGTAAGGGTATTGGTCAAAGGTATCAATGCGGCTGAGTAGCCAAAAACTGCCTAAACCAACAGCTCCGGTAAGCATGCTCGCCAATAAAAACTTGGCTATCTGCTTAGGTGTTTTATTTTTTATGCCAAAAACGTCGGTAGCGGTGACATTTTTGCCCGATTTCATTGCCCCAACCAAAGATACATTAGTATCATAACCAGTGTGAATCCGCAAATTGCACTAATAATGGCAGGAATAAACTTTAAATATGCAGCTCTTGAAACTGCACGGTACTCTTTTTTGCTTAAATCCAATCCTTTTTTTTGTGTTCGTTTTTGTTTGGTTACCGAACGTGTCAAATCCATATCAGCAAAAGCGGTGGTTCCGTCGTCTTTCCATACCCTATCCGGACCAAAATCATCATCAAAGACAGGCGCTTCTTTTTTGTTTAAAGCGTCTTTGTTGACGGAATTTTTATTGGCGGTATTTTTGTTGTCTTTATTCATAATAATATTTTTGCCTTTATTGCAGTAATTATTAAATACATATATTGCCAAAATGCGTTTAATTCTTTAAACCAGTTTAACATTTTTTAAGTACAATTGCAAGAGAAAGATATAAAATTTTCACAATCGCAATAGACACATTAAAAAGCACCTATAAGGAATCCTAATAGGTGCAATTTGTTTAAATAAGAAATTGATTTGAATTAAATAGTTTTTTCTTTGCCTGTTAAATAGGTATCAAACAAGCTCTCCATATCAGAGCCGTATGCGTTGCTAAAACTTTGTATCAAATTTGCAGGTATGGCTAAGCATAATTTGTTTGTGCTAAAATAATCTTTTAAAGCTTTTATAAATTTAGCGTTGCCCATAATCTGACGAATATCGTCAAACATAATCATAGCCTTTACATAACACATATACGCATATTCTGTCTCGTTGCGATAATTGTTTACGCTTCTGTTTATGCTTGTGTCAATGGTTTTATAATAGTTGCGGGTAATATCAAGAAAATTATTAAGACTGCTTTTTGATGCTTTTATATTGTCAGCTGCGTCAATGCCGTAATCGTAATTTTCAAAAAACATCATTGTGGACATTTCTGCCAAACCTTCGTCCATCCAAGCGTTTCGCACTTGATCGTTGCCTACAAGTGCATACCACCATTGATGTGCTATCTCATGCACAGTCGCCTTTTTATAACTGTTTTCTTGCTGTCCTGCCGATACCATTACAAGGCGGGGATACTCCATGCCACCTTGATAAAAATCACTCTGCACAACAGCAAGGGTGGCGTAAGGGTATGTTCCGAAGGTATTATTAAAATAATTTAATGCGTCAAAAGCCAAATTAAGGTTTTTAATATGATTTTCGTCTTCAAAATAATAATACGTTATTGTCGTATCCCCCACTTTTGCCGTTTCTGTCAAAAAGGCAGGAGACATAATTATAGAAAAATCTCTTACTGCCATAGCAGAAAAACAATGACGAGTGGTTTCTGCACTTATTTGTTTATCTACTATATCAGCGCCGCAAGCCACAATTAAATCGCTGTCCACGCTTATATTTACGTTGTAATTTGCAATGTCCGAAACAAAGGGGTCGCCTACGGAATAATATGGGTCAGTGAGCCAGCCGTCTGTTTTGTCATAATGGCATAAAATAGGATACCAGTTGTTTAAATTGACGGTATTATTTCCGTACCCTAAACGATGCCAAATGTTGGCTAATTTTGTTTCATATTCTATTTCTACTGACACAGTTTCGTCGGGGTAAAGCTGAGCGGAAAGAGGCGCTATCAGTATATTGCTGTCGCTGCCGCCTATTTCGAAAGCTACCGCATCGCCGTTTATCTTGACGCTTTTTATCTCAATATGTCCATAACTGTACCCGTTTTTATATGCGTAAGTTATCAAGCTGCTCGAAACCAGTCTATTTTTGGCATCCTCACGGTAAGCATTGGGGTAAAGGTGAAAATTGAGCTGCTCTAAAACAACTTCATTATTGTTTCGGTACTCGTAGGTAAGCACTGCCGATACT
>CALLXO010000078.1 GCA_937875645.1 uncultured Clostridia bacterium | reverse complement strand
ACTATTACTAATGAGCAGTTAGAAGCTTTAGCAGCGGGCTCGTTAAGAGTTGCGGTACAAGAAGGCGATGCCTCCCGTGGTTCCTTTATGTGCGGACAGATTGCAGCGTTAGTAAAAAAAGAACAAAGCGCAAAAGAAATTATTGAAGAAATGTTTTCTCAAGCGGAAGAATTATTAAAGGCAGGTACGCAATGGGTAAAATAGCTATCGTTTTTTCCGGTCAGGGCGCACAGTACATAGGAATGGGACTAAACCTGTATAAAAACAGTACCAAAGCGAAGGAAATTTTTGAACAAGCGGAGAGTATTATCCCCGGTTTGACGGACATGTGTTTTTATGGCAATAAGGCGGATTTAGACAACACAAAAAACACGCAGCCCTGTTTGTTTACGGTCAATTGTGCGGCGGCAGCAGCGTTAAAAGAAATAAACATAAAAGCAGAAGGAACGGCAGGTTTTTCGTTGGGGGAGTTGTCCGCAGCGTATTTTAGCGGCATTTATTCCTTTAAGGAAGGTTTGCTACTGGCAAAACAAAGAGGTGCGATAATGCAAAAGCATGCTGAAAAAACAGACGGCTGTATGGCGGCTGTTATTGGCGGCAAAACGGAAGAAATAGAAGCAATATGTTTTTCTGCAGGAGATGTTTTTGTAGTTAATTATAACAGTCCCAACCAAGTGGTAATTTCCGGCACAAAAAACGCTGTTGATACGGTTAGCGATACGCTAAAAAAACATGGCTTAAGAGTAATAAAACTTGCTGTCGGCGGAGCATTTCATTCGATTTTTATGCAACAAGCAGCAGAAGAATTTAGCGTTGCGTTGGATAAAGTAAATTTATCTACGCCTAAAATTCCTTTATATTCTAACTTTACGTCTTTTCCTTACGGCGAAAACAAAAAGGAACTGCTTACTAAGCAAATATATAATCCGGTAAAGTGGGTGCAAACAATAAAAAATATGGTAAATGACGGATTTGATACGTTTATAGAAGCAGGAGCGGGAAAAGTATTAAGAGGGCTTATTTGCAAGACAATTCCTGATTTAATGGTGTATAATACAGATAGTTTTGAAGAAATATTAGCAGCATTTAGCTAAAAAAGGAAGGAATCATGGATTTAAAAGGTAAAACGGCACTTATTACAGGCGGTTCGAGAGGGATTGGCAGAGCGATAGCATTGTGTTTTGCAAAAAGTGGCGCAGACGTAGCAATTACTTATTCAAGTAACGATCAAAAAGCAACGGAAACGGTAGAGTTAGCTTCTTCTTACGGAGTCAAAGCAAAATGCTTCAAGTGCAACGCAAGCGATTTTAATGCTACAAAGGACACAGTAAAACAAATATTGGAGCATTTTGGCGGCATAGACATTTTGGTAAACAATGCAGGCATTACCGTAGACAAATTGCTTTTGACTATGACAGAAGAAGATTTCGATAAAGTAATAGACGTAAATTTAAAAGGCGCATATAACTTTATTAAACACACTTGCCAGCAATTTTTCAAAAAACGTAAAGGGAAAATTATTAACATTACTTCCGTGTCGGGCATGTCAGGCAACGCCGGACAAATAAATTATTCTTCCTCAAAAGCGGGTTTAATTGGTCTGACAAAATCTGTTGCAAAGGAATTTGCCGCCAGAAATATTAATTGCAACGCAATTGCGCCGGGGTTTATCGATACAGAAATGACTGACGTTTTGTCTCAACAATTAAAACAACAGGCTACGGAAAATATCCCTTTAAAACGCATGGGGAATGCGGAGGAAGTAGCTTCTCTTGCCCTATTTTTAGCTTCGGATATGTCTGACTATATAACGGGAGAAATAATCAAAGTAGATGGCGGACTGTATATCTGATTTAATTAACAGTTAAGAAAATACAAATAGGAGAATTTATGAGAAGGGTTGTAATTACCGGAGCGGGTATAATATCTCCGGCGGGAAACACAATAGCGGAGTTTTGGGACAATATACAAAATGGAAGATGCAGTATAAAGATCGGAAGAGCGTCGTGTAGGGAAAGAG
>CALLXO010000077.1 GCA_937875645.1 uncultured Clostridia bacterium | reverse complement strand
ACCGATACGAAGTTAACCTTCGAGGGATTTTAAGTCCCTTGCGTCTGCCGATTCCGCCACATCGGCGCAAAAAAAAGTGGAGGCGCCACCCAGAATCGAACTGGGGATATAGGTTTTGCAGACCTTTGCCTTACCGCTTGGCCATGGCGCCGAACTTTTGGAGCGGGAGACGGGATTCGAACCCGCGATATCTGCCTTGGCAAGGCAGCGCTCTACCACTGAGCCACTCCCGCATTAAGCTTAGTTATTATATGCCTAAATTAGTATTGTGTCAACTTTTTTTGACCTATACGCTTTTTGCTTAATAACAAAAACACATTCTAATTCAACAAAACTGTACTATACTTTGTCTGTTTTATATCAAGACAATTATAAGTTTAAACAAAAATAAACTGCAAACAACTTTGCTTGCAGTTTATTTTTGTTTAATTATTCGTTATTGATTGAAAATCATCTATTTATGTTATATCAATTACTTTATATCGCGACGTTTGAAGTTTAAGTATGCCCACGAAATCATTATTCCGCTAACCAGTACTGGCGCCGCCATGATAAATATTTGTTCAAACAGCGGCACATTAGTGAGAGCCAAATAATATGTCGTCCACGAGGGAACAATATTGTATAAATAAAGCAAAAATCTTGTTAATGCAGGTATAGACCCTACGTTTGCATAGGGCATTCCCATATTCATTAAACCTGAAAAAATAGCAACGCCCGCCAGTATAGTATATAAAAACTCTATCCCTAAAGTTATGCCGATATACCCTCCAATGCTGCGTATTAAAAATGCCAACGACACACCCACACAAATGACTTGTAAAATTATTAGCAAATTATAAAAAGTCATATACAAAAATAAACCTGATTCAAACCCAATGCCGCCGCTATTGTAATCAAATGTCAATAGACTAAGCAGCATATTAAGCACAAAAAGAATCAGCATAGAAACGCCAACTTTGATAAACTTTGATAAAAAGATTTTCCCCTTAGATATTCCCACCGCGGTATAATTCTTCATTGTCCCGCGGGCAAATTCCCCACATACGTAAACTAAACAAAAAACCATAATAAAATCGTTCATGTTTGCGTATTGAGTCATATTTATGCCTAATTCCTGCCAACTATGGCTGGCATCTATACTTATAAGCCAGTTGAGCAAAAACAACACAATACTTGCAGCAATGCAGATATATATTGTAACGCCTCTGACTGACTTATATCCTTCTTCCTTCAATAAATTACGCATTTTGCCCTCCCTTGATTGTGTCAAGAATGCCATTTTCGAATAATATTTTTGTAATTTCGCCGATATCATCCTCTGTTGTGTTTGTTATGGTGAGCTTGTTGTTTATTAAATGCAGATTTTGCTCGCCGAAACGAGCTTTTAACAGATTTACTGCCGAATGCAAATAGGTAAGGTCATAAAAACCGATATTAGTTGTTTTGGATTTGCCGCCAAAAACTTCCTGCTCAGTCACTTCTTTTAGTAACCGTCCATTTTCAATAATTCCATAATGAGTGGCGAGGCGGCTCAGTTCCGTCAATAAGTGCGATGAAATAATTATCGTAATCCCACGGGAATTTATTTCGCTTAAAAGTTTACGCATTTGTTGAATGCCCATAGGGTAGGATCGTTTAACAGAGTTAATGCCAAAGCTAAACGCTGCTTCATCCCTAACGAAAAATTACTTGCCTTTTTTCTGCCGGTATTTTCTAATCCCACCAACCGCAACATCTCCTCGGCTTTTTGCTCTTCATTTTTTATGCCCAGCAAAATACAACGGCTTATTAGGTTTTGTCTTGCCGAAAGCGAAGTGTATAATGTGGGCGTTTCTATTATACTGCCCATTCTTTTGCGTTGAGCCAATATGTCTTTGTATTGGGTGGCGCCGCATATCGAATAATATCCGCTTGTTTGCTCAGCACTGCCCGTCAGTATTCGGATAAGCGTAGTTTTGCCTGCGCCGTTGCGGCCGATAAGACCGTAGATACTGCCTTTTGGTACATGAATATTCACGTTGTCTAAAGCAGGGACTTTTCGAAAAAGCTTTGTAAGATTGTATGTTTGCACTGCATATTCCGTCATTATTTTTCCCTCTCCTTTTTTTAGCGTTTTATGTAAACCACACAAACAAGATGTGCTCATTATATACTTTTTTTTGCATAATGTAAATACAAAATAGAAATTTATTAAAAAATGTTTATTTAATTGATTTTTTGATATAACATCTGAAAAAAATTACGAAACTTTAAAACATTATAATAATAAGTTACAACCTAATTTGAATATATTAACGCCTAAACACGAGGTGTAAAATTTAAAATATCGTTTGATAGTATTTCATAGACATAATTATGCTGTGAGATAATAACGAAGGAGTATGTAGATACTATGCATTAAACATTTTTGTAAGTAACAAATTTAGAGATACATATGGTGCGATAAATACGGCAGAAAAGCATGTTTATATCAACACACGATTGCTCCTAATTTTAACACAGATACATTGTAACCCAACATTAATATACAAAGTAAGTCATACGGCTTTGCATCCTTCAACATCTTTTTCTTTAATAATACCATATTTATGTCAAAAAGCAAAAAATGATTTGATTTTTTGTGTAAATTGGTATATTATATTTTTGCGGCATCGAGGCGTAGCGCAGTTGGTAGCGCGCATGGTTCGGGACCATGAGGTCGTGGGTTCAAATCCCGTCGCTTCGACCAAAAACAGTTAAAAACTTACTTAATTTGAGTAGGTTTTTTTGTTTTTTCGTATTGGTTAAATAATTCCGCTTCGGCGGTTGTTATTTCCTCTGTAACGTGGCTATAAGTGTTCGCCGTTGTTTCAAAATCGCTATGTCCGAGCCACTTTTGGACTACTTTCATTGAAAATTTAGCGGCAAGGCAATTTGTCGCAAAAGTATGCCGTAAATCATGAAGCTTATGTTTTGGGCAAAATCTTTTGAAAATATGCGTTACTGTGTCAGGTCTAAAATTAAAGAATTTTCCGTCAAATTCCCTCATGGTTTGGGTAAAAATTGACGCTAATTTTATGCATATTAAACATAAAAATAATTTTGCATATTATAAAAAAAATTGGTTTTTCGCCAAAAAAGCATAAAGAGTCTGCGTGCAAATTTTTATCAGATTTTTCTGTAAAAATCTATAATATTACTGAAACTAAACAAGAGCGAGATAATGTTAGTTTAAAATTTTTTGCTTCACTTATTGCCAACAATTCGTTTTTATTTAGACGTATAATTTTTTGTTGATTTTCATTGCAAAGGACAGCCGTTGTGGGTTGGGTGCAATACACAAATACAAACTCAAAATCGCCCTCCAAGCTATCACAAAATAATAGCTTGCCCTCGGCGTTTTTCAGCATTAAATTAAAGTCAGCTCCACTGCCGATACATTCTGTTACATCGCCGCCGTCAAAGCAATGTACACCTAAGGGCTTTACTGCGACCTGTTTTGTGCACCCGTCGACGGCTTTATGGGTGAGCAGAAATTCGTTTGTGAGAGACGAAATAAAGCGTTTTA
>CALLXO010000076.1 GCA_937875645.1 uncultured Clostridia bacterium | reverse complement strand
ATGAAAAATACAACAAGTTTTTGCTTTTAAGGCGGAGCTTATACTTTAACGTTAATAAAATGTTTTACATATACTGCAACGTAAAAATACAGCAATACTAAAAAACAAAAAGAGACAATTTGCATTTTTAGTATATGTTCAATATACTGGACAAAATACTGGACAAATATCGTATAAATTATTAAAATTAGAAATCATGAGGAAAAAGAAAACGCAGCAAATTCAACAAGAAATGGACTTACGCATAAAAGCGCCAAAAAAAAGCAAAAAAATTTGGCGTAATATTATTATTGCGCTAATAAATGTTGCGGTGATTACGGTAATACTTCTGGTGGAGATATACGGCAAGGAAAATACAATTCTAGACAAAGATATTTTAACAACTTTAAATAAAAATTTCAGATTTTTGATATATGCCGCAATATGCGGAATAGGAATAATTTTTTTTGAAAGCATAAAGTATACTTTTATGCTCTTTGCCACTACCAAAAGGTTAAGACCAATTACAGGGATAAAAACTGCCATCATAGGCAAATATTACGATTTTATTACTCCCTTGGGCAGCGGCGGTCAGCCTTTTCAGATGGTATATTTATCAAAAGATAAACATTTGCCCACAGGGATATCGACGAGTATTCCTTTAGTAGGCATGATACTTTTTCAGTGTGCATTTTTTGTTTTTGCCATTGCGTCTTTTATAGTGTTTGACAGCATAGATGTAGGCGGCTGGACTGTGCCTGTTACTATTCGAGTATTAGCAATAATCGGCGCAATATTAAACTTGTTGTTTCCTGCTTTGATACTGCTTTTTTTGAGACATCCAAAGATAACTAAAAAAATGGTGGCATGGTTTGTTAATATTGGATATAAGCTGCATTTGGTAAAAAATTTTGAAAAAACGAATGCTAAAATAAATGATTCGGTAGACGAATATTGCAGCAGCATGAAGCTTTTGAGCGGCGATTGGCCGGTGCTTGTTTTAGGCTTTGTTTGCGGTCTCGGACAAACTTTAAGCACTTGTCTAATTAGCTATTTTGTTGTCAGAGCTTTTGGCGAGGTAATAAACCCCATGGTTATGGTGTGTCTTACTATGTTTGCTTGGTCGGCGGTGGCTTTTGTACCAACACCGGGCAACAGCGGTGCGGCAGAAGCGGGTTTTTATGCAGTGTTCAGCACGCTGTCCTCTCCCTTTTGGGCGACGATGCTGTGGCGTTTTTTCGGTTATTATATGATACTTATTATTGGACTTTTAGTAATAATTGGTACGCCGATAAAGCGCAACATAGCAAGCAGAAAGAAGGTGACAATTAATCAAAAGGAAATGCAACAGCAAAAAAATTCTGCCGATGAATTAAAAGAAGATAACGTTGAGCAATTAGCAATGGATATTAGTTAAAAGGAGTAAAAATGAAGGTATTAGAAAGATTTATCCGATATGTAAAAATGGATACCACCTCAAAAGATGATTGTTTGGATATACCAAGCACCCCGCAACAATTTGATTTAGCAAACGTTTTAGCTACCCAACTAAAAGAAATGGGCGCTCACGATGTGAGAGTGGACACAAACTCTTACGTTTACGCTACTCTGCCCTCAAATTTGGACAAACCCTCTAAGGTTATAGGTTTTATTGCGCATTTAGATACGGCGCCTGTTGTGTCGGGCAAAGACGTTAAACCTATTGTTCATAAAAACTATGATGGCGGTGACATTGTTTTAACTAATGGTGTTGTTATAAGTCCAAAGGAATACCCTTCACTTAAAGATTATATTGGCATGGATATTGTCACAAGTGACGGTACAACGCTACTTGGCGCAGACAATAAAGCAGGCATAGCGGAAATTATGGAAATGGCAGAGTATTTGTTAACACACAAAGAGGTTAAACACGGTACAATTAAGATAGCTTTTACGCCGGATGAGGAAGTTGGCAACGGAGCCAACCTTTTTGATGTCAAAGGATTTGGCGCAGATTTTGCCTTTACTGTAGACGGGGGAGCTATCGGCGAGATAGAATACGAAAACTTTAATGCCGCCTCCGCTAATGTCAAAACAAAGGGAATAAGCATTCACCCAGGAGACGCAAAAGGCAAAATGATAAACGCCGCCGAGGTATTGGCAGAGTATGTGGTTCTTTTGCCAGAAAAACAAAAGCCGCAGTATACGGAAGGTTATGAGGGGTTTTTTCATCTTACAAATATAAAAGGAGATGTAAATTCTGCTCAAGCACATTTTATTATTAGAGACCATAACCAAAAGCTTTTTAATGACAAAAAAACAGTTATGACTGATTTGGCAAATACACTTAATAAAAAATACGGTGTAGGTTCAATAGAAATTGATATAAAAGACAGCTACAAAAATATGGCGGAAATGATTAAGCCGCATATGAATATGATTGATATGGCGGCGGAGGCATTTAAAGAAGAAGGAATTATGCCAAAATTTGTGCCTATACGGGGAGGAACGGACGGAGCGCGACTTTCCTTTATGGGGCTTCCCTGTCCCAATTTGTGTGCAGGCGGACATAATTATCACGGAGTGAGGGAATATGTCCCCGTACAGGCAATGGAAAAAATTGTCCAATGCTTGGTAAAAATTGCAGTTAAATTTAAAGAGCAATAAAATTGCGCATAAGGACAGTATGACGGCGGCTAAAGTTGACGCATCGTTGTTAAAAATTAACGTACTATATTTTTGCCCCTTTGGTAAACAAAGGGGACTTTTTTATAATTTTTTAAAAACGTAACGAAGATAAAGTAACGGAAAGGAAAAATACATTTTTTGTAATAAGAAAAATGCGGTTAGCGTAAATTGTAATATTAAGCATAAATAAAAAGCGGTTTGTTGCACAAATAAAAGAAAAATAATAATGATAATTTTTCTTTTGAGGAAGTTAAAAGTTTCACGTTATCTGTTAAACAGGCAGTCCACCAAAAAAGAAAATAATGTGGATAACTCGGTGGATAAGTGTATAACTCCCTGTATTTTAAAGAAAAATCACACTTTTTGTGGTTTTTACAAGCAAAATTTGTCAAAAATTACGTTTTTTGTCGGAGGGGAAAAGTGTCAAAAATAAAGGTTTTATGGCTTTCTTGCGTGGTATTAGCAATTGTTATGGTGCTACAATTTTCGCTGATTTATTGGCTTTATCCCTCTCGCACAACGGATCAGACTCAAAACCTTACCATCGTGTTAGACGCAGGACACGGCGGGGTAGACAATGGAGTAATAGGCAAAGTTACCGGCGTTAAGGAGAGTGATCTAAATTTAAAGATTACCAGACTAATAGAAGAACAATTAAAAAACAGAGGTGTCAAGGTAGAGTTGACCCGTAAAGATTACGGCGGCTTATACGGCACGCTTGCAGAAGGTTTTAAACGGCGAGATATGGAAAAACGGCGGGATATTATCCGAAGCGTAAACCCCGATTTAGTTATTTCTATCCATATGAATAAATTTCCCATGTCATATAGAAGCGGGCCGCAAGCATTTTTTCAAAAAGGTGACGAGGACGGCATGCGCTTTGCGCAATGTATGCAGTCGGCCTTAAACAGCTTTACCGGCAACACGCATATTTCGCTGTCGGGAGATTATTATATACTTCAATGTGTTGACAAACCTTCAATAATTGTCGAATGCGGTTTTTTATCCAATGCCGATGACGAAGCAAAATTGAATAACGAAACTTACCGTCAGCAGTTAAGTGAGCACATTGTAAAGGGAATTTTTACTTATTTATATTCTTTGTAAATTGTTTACATAATCTTTTCAGCGGTTTTTAATTAATGTTTAAATAAAAAATCATAATCAAAACACTCCTAAGACACAGTATTATAGTATTATAAAGATGTAGTTAGGGTAATGTCATTATTATCGTAACTTAGTTAATTTTCATAACGCCCTCCTTAATTAAGGAAAAGCGGTGGACAGCCATCGCTTTTCCTTTTTTTTAAAGTTCGCGTTAATTGCATTTACCTTTTGTTT
>CALLXO010000075.1 GCA_937875645.1 uncultured Clostridia bacterium | reverse complement strand
GCGTGCCAAAAAATATATACACTGCTGCACTAAAAACAAATCTGCCTAAATACTTATTATGATGAGGACTGTTATTTTTAGCCATACCCGCAAAAAATGATACTATCCATTCTAAAATAGCTTGAAACTTCCCCGGTACCGTTTTAAATTTAGGAATAACAAATATCCTGATAAGAAGTGCGGCAAAAAGTATTATGCCTGTAACAATCAGGGCAGAATAAAAACTCGGATGCACTCCTATACCAAAAAAACTTATATCTGGCGGAAGTATTGCTTTTTTAAGCACTTCGCCAAGGGATTTTTCTTCAACACTTAATAATAATGACATATCCTTCTTCTCTCAACTAATTTGATCTTCTTTTTAAGCTAACGCTTCAAACGCTCTTTAAAAAGTTTTCTTCACCTAAAAATTCGTAAATTCCTGAAGTTTTTAAAACTTTTTGTACTCGAGCTGCATCACTGAAACATATTTTGTTATCAATCGTTTTTTCCTCTTTTAAAAATTCCAACAGCGATTGACCTGCCGAAACATCCATATATGTTACTCCGCTCATAACCAATATCAATTTGTTGTAGTTTTTGTTGAGTTGAGTTATTTTTTTGATTAAAGTTTGCGAGTTTGCAAAAAATAGCGCGCCGCTCATATTTATAATTACGGTTTTTTGCTTTTCGCCTAACTTTTTTTCTTCCTTTTCGCTAACCTCAATTTCTATTTTAGAAATGCGTGCTACAAGTAAAATTAGCGAAAATACAACGCCTATTATAATAGCTATTGTTAAATCAAATACCACTGTTGCGATTAGTGTTATGAGAAATTTAGCTATTGCGCCCCATTGTTTGTTTTTAAAATAGTATTTTATAGAATGCCATTCGTTCATGCGCCAAGCTGTCATCATTAGCACGCCTGCTAACGCCGCCAAGGGCAACTGCGCCATAACAGGTGCCAACAAAAACATACATAAAATAAGCCAAAAAGACTGAAAAACACTGGTGAGTCTTGTTATGCCGCCGCTTTTAATGGCTACACTTGTACGTGCAATGGCAGCAGTTGAAGGTACACCCCCAAAGAAAGGCATAATAATATTTCCTATCCCTTGACCTAGTAGCTCTTGATTGGCATAAAAAGGCTGTTTTATCATATTAGAAGCGCAAGCTCCGCAAAGTAAACTTTCTACCATACCTAATGCCGCAATAGTAAAAGCGGAGGGCAATAGATTAGTTATCATTTTTGCCGAAATGGAAGAGAGGTCAATGCGGGTAGCGTGAATTAGCGTGCGGGGTATTTCTCCAATGCGACTAACGTCAAATCTAAAAGCATAGGAAATTATTCCCACTACAATAATACTGACAAGGCTGCTGGGTACTTTTGCATTCCATTTTTTGGGGTACAGTGCCATAATAACAATGACAGCTACTGCACATAACACCGCTTGCCAATTAGGCGAAAAACCCAAGATACCGTAAGAAGCTATTTTTTCGAATGCTGTCAATCCGCTGCTTGTAGTGCCAAAAAAGTTGTCAATTTGCCCCAATGCAATAATGACTGCGATTCCGCTGGTAAATCCTGTTACGACAGGACTGGGAATAAAGCGAATCAGCCTGCCTAATTTAAATAGTCCTGCAAGCAAAAGTATAACGCCTGCTAACAAACAGGCAATAAAAACACCTTGCATTTGATAGGTAGCAACAATGGTGATAAGGACGGCAGTCATAGCGCCTGTTGGACCAGATATTTGATAGCTCCCACCGCACAAAAGCCCCGTTGCAATACCTGCAACAATAGCGGTAATAAGTCCTGCTGACGCATCCGCGCCCGAAGCGGTGCCAAAAGCCAACGCCAACGGCAACGCTACTGCCGCTACTGTTAAGCCAGCTAATACGTCTTTTAGGAGTTTAAAGAAGTTGTAACCTTTAAACTCATTTTTGAACATAGTTTTATATTCTTTAATAATCACATCTAGCCTCGTTGTATAAAAATTAGTTTTTTTCCAAACAAAAAAAATGCAACAACCAAAAAGCTGAAACATCGATTTTTGTTTGATTTGTTTTTTATTTTTCTATTATTAATTATACTATATCAAAGCAAAAAATATAAGTCAACTAAAAAGAGTTCGACATAAATCTACAAATTCAATTTTTTGTCTATTGCAAAGAATTATCAAAAATGAGTAACAAATTAAATTTAGAAAGGGCAAAAATGCCCTTTCTAAGATTAAGTATTTTGTTTGAACTTTTAGGAAATATTCCTAAAAAAAGAGGTGCTTTTTTGAGTTGAAATCAATATGTCTGTAATTGTTTTAGCTATTGCCTGTTTTTTTAGTAATTATGTTCTTCCGCATCAGCAATTTCCTTTGTTTCGTGAACTGTGCCTCGTTTATGTGCCGGCGGAGCATAAATGGAATATAGTTTTATTGCGCTGTTCCCTACGTTTATTAAATTATGATATGTATTTGCAGGAATAAAGACCGCATATCCGTCTGTCACGTTGGCACGATAGATAAGCTTTTCCGGCGTTGGCCCCATTTGAACCAAACCATGGCCCGACTCCAGCCGCAAAAACTGATCCAAATTAGGATGCGTCTCTAAACCTATCTCGCCCCCCACAGGAATACTCATTAAGGTCAGTTGAAGATGCTCTCCCGTCCATAAAGCCGTTCTGAAATACGGATTTTGCAGCGTTGCTTGTTCTATGTTAACTACAAACGGCTCTGGTCCGTAATCGAAATTTTCACGTTCGTTTAAATTGTTTTTATAATACATATGTTTGATACCCCTTGTATAAAAATCTATAACATAATATGATAATTCTCGTAGCTTTGTTAAACTTTATGCAAATATATTAACAATAGAATTAAAAACATAAAAAACAGCAAAAAAAGAGCAAAAGTGCTTTTTTGCGTCAAAGGATATTTCAAAACATTTAAAATACTTGCCTTTAAGTTGGGTTTTTTGTATACTTAAAAAGTTGATTATTAATTCAGGAGACAGATATGGACTTTACCAAAGGCAACAGAAGATGGATACCAGTCATTGTATCGGTTTTTATACAGCTTTGTTTAGGCTCAACTTACATATGGAGCGTTTTTCAATCAGGCATTACAACGGCGCTTTTTAACGGAAACAACGGTTTAGCCGGTTTGTCTTTTTCCCTTATGATTGCCATGCTGTCGGTAGGAGGTATTATTGCGGGAGTATTAACCAAAAAAAATATTCAGCCCAAAATAATTGTTTTTATAGGCGGCATTATCTTGGGATTAGGTTTTATTTTAGCTTCTTTCACCACCGCAAGCGCACCCTGGATGCTTTGGATTACCTTTGGTATTTTAGGCGGAATAGGTATGGGCATGGCGTATTCGGTAACCATATCCGTTT
Source organism: uncultured Clostridia bacterium (assembly GCA_937875645.1). Classification (GTDB taxonomy): domain Bacteria; phylum Bacillota; class Clostridia; order Christensenellales; family CAG-314; genus SFEB01. The sequence goes on along the minus strand of CALLXO010000075.1, from coordinate 6,759 downwards.
CTCAACGGTGGTTTCCCGATAAGCGGGGCTTAATTACCGGTATAATAATATCCGCTTTGGGATTGGGAGGAGTTGTCTTTACGCCTGTAGCAGAAGCGTTGATGGCTTTATTTAACGACGGCAGTGCAGGCAGCGGCGAATTAAGTACGTTTTTGGTATTAGGGATAGTCTTTCTTGTTATTTGCACTGTGGGCGGATTGTTTATTGTTCCGCCGCCGCAAAACTACTCACCAAAAGGAAAGGAACAAAAACAAAACCCACAAACAAATATTAGCTTTACGCCTAAACAGATGCTGAGTTCTTATCAGTATTATGCTTTAACTTTTGCATTTTTGCTTGCAGCTTTGAGCGGTCTGATGATGATAGGTTTTGCTAAACCTATCGCCGTAGCTAAGGGTATGGCAAAAGCGGCTTATATTGGCGTTATTGTTATTTCCCTCTTTAACGCTTTAGGCAGATTGTTTTGGGGTTGGGTTTCTGATAAATGGGGCAGAAAAACTACACTTATTGTGATACTGTTAGCTAATATTGCTTTTACTCTGCTTGTTGATATAGCAGAGGGATATTTCATATTTGTAATAATTGCTCTTATTGGTTTTGCATATGGAGGGATATTAAGCAATTTTGCCTCTATTACTGCCGATTACTACGGTCCAAAACATATGAACTATAATTACGGCCTTATTATGATAGGTTTTGGCGCAGGGGGCGTAGTTTCTTCCTTTGTAGCGGGATATTTTAAGGATATAGCGGCAAACGATATAAGCCTTATGTTTCCTGCGTTTATTATTTCGGCGGTGGCTTCTGCCCTTGCGGTAATATTAATCGTATTAGTAAAACCTCCCCTTCTAAAGACAAAAGAAAACGCAAAAAATTAATTTTTTATAAAAATTAGCAACACTAAAAGACCTCCTTTTTAGGAGGTCTTTTAGTTAACGTATAGACGCTCTTTCGATAATTCCGCAGGCAATCATTTCCCCCGAATTGCCTGACGGTTGCGAAACAAAATCATCGGGATTTATATGTATTATTATAGGCTTTTTTATTACTTCGCTAATTTTAAACCGTGCTGTAAATACCGTATTCCACGCATAGCCGTAATTGCCAAAGAGCGGCGGCAAATCGCCGGCGTGATAGGGGTGCGGCAATTCATCGGGATTATAATGCTCTCCCGCATTACTAAAGGGGTCGGTATTGTTTCCGCTGCAACTGTCGCCGTTGTGTATGTGATAAGCATAAGCTCTAAAGGGAGTCGCCGCATCAAAGGGAAGTCCGTTTACTTCGGAATAAATAATTATACCTTCCTCTAAAACAAAAAACTTTGCATTACCTCTTATTCCCGGGTACTTATTGCTACCCCTTATATACGCAAAAGCGTCAGGGGCTTTGCGTAAAATATAATTTAAAAAATAATTATCCATTATTTTACCCTCCTATTATTTTTATGTTAGTGTTGCGTTAAAAGTTCAATTTACCGCAAAAATTAACTTTTGGTTAACAAAGCGCTATGTTTACGCATAAACTAAAATAGCCTGTTGGGCAATTAGCAATAGGAGTAGTGTTATGTGCGGAATAATAGGTTATTGCGGAAATTACTCCGCTTTTAGCTTTTTGTACGAAGGTCTTAAACGGTTAGAATACAGAGGTTATGATTCGGTAGGTATTTGTATTGACGGCAAAGTAATAAAAATGAAAGGGCATGTCGACCAGCTAAACAAATGCGGCAGTGAGGTAAAAAACAGCGGAAATTGCGGCATTGGACACACACGTTGGGCGACACACGGCGAGCCGACATATATAAACGCTCATCCGCACAGTAGCGGAAACATTCATATTGTACATAACGGAATAATAGAGAATTATAAAGAAATTAAAGAAGAGCTTACAAAAAAAGGATATAATTTTGTTTCTCAAACGGACACGGAGGCGGCGGCACATTTAATCAATTATTATTATAAAGGTGACTTGCAACAAGCTGTATTATCTGCCTGCAAAGAGCTAAAAGGATCATATGCTTTTGTCGCTATGTGCGAAAAAAAGAATCAATTAGTAGCTGTACGAAAGGAAAGTCCGCTCATTGTGGGTAGAGGCAAAGAGGGCGTTCATTTGGCGAGTGATATTTCGGCAATTGCCGACAAGTGCGACGAACTTTTTGTATTGGACAACGGCGAACTTGCGGTGATAAAGGATAGAGAAATTTCCTTTTTTGATATGTTTAATGCGCCTATAATAAAACTAGCGGAGAGCGTAGATAAAAATTACGAAAGCGTAAGCAAAGAGGGCTACGCAACCTTTATGGAAAAAGAAATCAACGAGGGTGCAAAAAGCGTAAAGGATACCATAGAAGGTTATAAAGATAATTATTTGCCGTCGGGTTTTTTGGAGGACATAAAAAGCATATATTTTTGCGCTTGCGGTACAGCATACCACGCTTGCTGTTACGGCAAAAAACTTATTGAAAGATACGTAAAAATACCTTGTTTTTCTCTCGTTGCCAGCGAGTTTAAAGAGCCGTACACCACCGATTATAGCCAATGCTTATTTGTGTTTATTAGCCAAAGCGGCGAAACAGCGGATACTTTGGCGGCGCATACGTTGGCAAAAAAATACGGTGCAAAGACTTTAGCCGTTACAAATGTGAGCAAAAGCAGTTTGGAAGAGGTAGCGGATGCCGTTGTTAAAACTCGTGCAGGCAGAGAATATGCCGTTGCTTCCACCAAGGCGTATTTGGCGCAATTGGGTTTTTGTTTGTATTTTACACAATACCTGTGCGATACAAAAAATATTGCCTGCAAATTAACAGAACAAGAAAATTTAGATAAATTATATAAAGCAATGGACAGCGTAGGAAAAATCAGTCAAATAAAAGAGTTGGCAAACAATATGTTGCATGAGGAGCACGCTTATTTTTTAGGCAGAGGATTGGATTATGTGACAGCATCAGAAGCATCTTTAAAACTGAAAGAAATTACATATATTCATAGCGAAGCGTATCCGGCAGGTGAATTGAAACATGGCACATTGGCGTTGATAGAAAAAGACACAAAGGTTATTGCTTTTTTAACACAAAGCGAACTTAAAGAAAAAATGATAGGTAATATTAGTGAGGTAATAGCGAGAGGAGCGCAGGTAACTTTGTTTTCTCAATACAAAAGCGTTGACTACGACTGTGATAAAATTCTTTTGTCAGCGGCTGGCGTTTTTGGTTTCGGTAGCCAAAGGGTTGGATTGCGATAAGCCCCGCAACCTTGCTAAATCGGTCACTGTGCAATAATTTTTTTTTAAAACTAAATTCGTTAAATATAAAAAATCCCCATAAGGGATTTTTTGTATCAAAAGAATATTTTTTGCTAATATTTAGTCACGTTTAAAAATTACTTTTTGCTTATATCAGTAAATTTATGTATTTTTGCCTTAAACAGTTCCCGAAGTTGACATTCATCCCCTTCAATAAAACCGTCTTTATCAATAATAAAACCAAAAAATTGTTCCACCATAATATAAAAAGCGTGGGGCGTTTCTATCGCTTCTATTAAGTTGTCATAGCCTCCTGATGCTAACTCGTTGCCTTTTGCGTCGGTGATAGTCATCATATCATTTTCAAAGACATAATTAAATTCTATCCATGGGGAATTTTTAGCGTTTTCCTTAAAAGTTTTGTTTGAGTTAGCACGTACCAAAAGCGGCAGAAAAAACATTGCGGCAGACAACAACAGTATCAATACGCCTAAGCATATCAAAAGCACTTTATATGCAAGCAAAATGAAGGCGCAGACAATAAATCCCACCCCTAAAACAGCGCATACTATAGCCCAAAAAAGGGAGTTGGGCATACGTAATTTGTATAGGTCTTTGTTAAATTTCAAATTTTTTTGCTCGTCAATTACCGATTTGTTTGTTATCATTTTGCACTCCTTAGTTATTAAAAAGTAAATGATTGTTATTTAAAAATTCCCTAATTTTTTCTACAGGTATAGCACAGCCGAATCGGAAGGAATTGTCAATTTCGTTAAATAATATTGCATAATTTATGCCGACTATTTCGAGCTTGTCATTTATCAATGCCCCGCCACTGCTGCCTGTGTTTATAGGCGCATTATGATATATTACCTTAAAATCAACATCGGAAAAATTAATATTATTGCTTGCTAACGTTACTTGTTGCAGGGCAAATACCTTGCCTATTGTCAAACAATTGATTTGCCCCATAGGCTGTCCTAAAGCGGCAATATTTTCGTTGACTTTTGGATTTTGTAAAGCTAAGGGTAAGGGTACAAAAACTTTATCCGGCGCATAAAAGGAAAGGACTGCTAAATCAAATTTTGCATCGCTTTCTACTACAGTGGCGTTGTACTCGTTTCCGTAACAGTCTGTCACCGTAACGGAACGTTTTTGGTACTTTGAGGGCTTAAACACCACATGGTTGTTTGTCAAACAATAATATGTCCGCTGATATTGATAGTAAATAACGCCGCTGCCAAAATAAGTTTGTGACTGAGATTCCTCACCAAGCAAATTGGTATTATAGCTTTTAACGTGAATAGTTACATTTGTTTTTATTGCCTTTTCAGATATTTTGTTTACCCAATTTTGCGTGTTTGTACAGCCGCAAAAGCCTACGCATAACAGGCAAATAAATATAATAAAGGATGCTACCTTAAAATAAAAAGCTTTTTTCATACAATACCTGAAAATAAGTTTATCACAGCAACACATAAAATGCAATAGAAAAACGCTAATTACGCATAGTGCAGTATTTTTTAATGACAATAATTATTGCTTAATAATTATACAAATGCTATAATAATTCTGCAGGAAATATTAAAAGCCAACAGAAAACCTTAAAACTTATTTTGTTTATATTGATATTTCCTAACATAGTGACAAAAAAGAAAGGATTAAGGACGCATATGGATTTAAATCCTTTTTAGGGAAATATGCGAAATGACTATTATATTATAAATATTAATGTAAATCGTATAATATCATGCGATTAATAAACATACTTTCATCATGTTTTGTATAACTATTTATTGCAATCAAACCATATAAATATTTATCAAAATGAAAATAAGAGGTATATTTTATTAGTAAAAAGTCAACAAAAAAACACAACATATTGTGATATTTCGATTAAATAATATACAATATATTGTGTTTGTGGTGGAGATGAGGGGACTTGCACCCCTGTACCGCCATAAGACCAAAAAGCTTTCTACGTTGCGTAGTTTGTCGTTAGCTGTCCTTTTAAACCAGACGGCAAACAAGCCGATTTAAAAGTAATGTCCTTAGTGGCGAAATTAAGTCGGACAATTTATTAATTCCCCTTTACCTCACTTTTTGACGCCGCTTGCTGACCGTGAGATAAATCAGGGCGACGAGCTACTATTAGTTAAGCAGCGTATGCCAAACGTGTGTTGGCGACAGAATTATTATCTGCATTTAAATTTTTGCCTTTTTTTTAGCGCTGACAAAGCAAACAGCGGCACGCTTACCTTTCCATCTTTATAACGGGCGAATCTATAACACCCCCACATAATGGATATTATATTCTACTTTATTTCTATTAATTTTGCAACTGTTTTTCGTATATTGCATTTTTGTTACAATTATTTGATAATAATTAAATTGTCGTATTTTTTTGTATCTTGTTTTTGTTCACCTAAATTATATCATATATTGTTATTATCTGCAATGTCGCAAAAATACAATTAATATTCAAATTATAACAACAAAAAACAAAATAGGTATTGTAATCGTTATTATTTAGTAGTATAATCATATATATAAGTAAAAGCACTTGTATAAAGGAGAAAATATGCAAAACGTTCAAGAAACCGAACAAGGGGTATTTGAAGGGCATGACATTTGCGAACAGACACAAAGCGAAAACATAACTCAAGCGCCTGCTTATCATGTTCCTGTTCAACAAAAAAGCATGACATTATCATATTTGAGCGCAATTATATATCCGATTATTTACTTGGTGGTGTTGATGCTTTTATATTTTGACGGTGTAATTACTCTACTGGGCATGATATCTGGCATTGCTTTTTCTGCCGCTATGGGTGTAACAATCGTTATGGGCGGATTTTATTTTATTCTTATTCCTTTGCCCTACATATTTGTATATAAAGGCGGATGTTGTAAAAACCAGTCTACAAAAAGGAGAGTATTATTACTGCTATTGACTTTAGCATTATTAGCGTTGGCTCTTGTGTTTCCTTTTGCAGTGTTTAATTAATTCTGAAAGTTTTATATGACATTACTCTTTAGAGCCGAAAAATTTGTCATATAACTTGCATAGTTGCTAAAAAAGTTGTACAATAATTTATTATTATGTTGCACACTCCTTTAACAAAATACAAAAAACCCCGCTTTTTGACGTTGCCCCAAATAGTTGTAATAGGCTATGTGGGCATTATTCTTTGTGGCTCTTTACTTTTATCTTTACCTTTTGCTACAAAAGGGGGTAGCATAAGATATATTGACGCCTTATTTACTTCCGCTTCTGCAACCTGCGTAACGGGAATGACTGTGAGCAATACTTATTTAACCTTTACCGCATTTGGACAAATAATTATACTTTTACTTGTGCAAGTGGGAGGTTTAGGTTTTATGACTCTTTCCAGCGCATTTTATATTATGATTGGCAAGCGTATGGCTTTGCGTACTCAACTGGATATACAAAATGATTTAAATGACGAAGGGGGAGCAAACAGCTTTAAAAAAATCATAAAGCAAATTATGATGATTGCC